>CAMHMM010000227.1 GCA_946186215.1 uncultured Ruminococcus sp.
TCTACCGACCAGTATTCCTCGGGAGTGAATGCGCGTATCTCCCTTTCCCTGTCCACGATCATCTTTACCGCAACGGACTGCACGCGTCCTGCGGAAAGACCTCTGCGCACCTTTTTCCACAGAAAGGGGGACAGCTTGTAGCCCACGATCCTGTCAAGGATACGCCTTGCCTGCTGTGCGTTCACAAGATCTATGTCGATAGGTCTGGGGTGCGCCATTCCCTCGGAAACGCCCTTTTGTGTGATCTCGTTGAAGGTCACTCTCACGGGCGAATTCTCGTCGATCCCGAGGATATGCGCCAGATGCCATGAAATGGCTTCTCCTTCGCGGTCGGGGTCTCCTGCAAGATAGATCTTGTCGGCCTTTTTGGCTGCATCCCTGAGATTGGCTATTATCTCGGTCTTAGAGGGATCCTCCACATACATCGGTTCAAAGCCGTTTTCAACATCAACGCTGAGCTTTGATTTCTGAAGGTCTCTGATATGTCCCATGGAGGCCGCTACCTTGTAGCCACTTCCGAGATATTTTTCAACTGTTTTCGCCTTTGAGGGCGACTCAACTATAACAAGGTTCTTCTTTGCCATTACAGCTCCTGCTCCGAGCGGTTCTCACCGCTCATACGGTACTTGGTACCGTTATTTTCTATATGTCCGTCGATCTCCATTTCAGTGAGAACGAACAGAAGTTCATCTGTCTCACAGCTGAGCCTGTCTGCCAGCTCCATAAGGGAAAGTCCATCGCCCGCAAGCGCTTCGGCTATGCGGCCGTGAAGACTGCCCTTTTCAAACACCGGCTTTGGTGTGAGAGCCTTTTGCTGTGAGGGCTTTTTAGCTTCCTTTTCCTGTTTCCGATCCTTCTGATCCTTTGGCCGTGTGTCTTTGCTTTTATCTTTATCGGCTTTTTTGCGCGGCTTCGGCACATCGGCTTTTGGGGGTGCGGACTTCTGAGTATCATCTTCTGCTTCGTCCGTATCAGCGCTTTCGCCCGAATAGAACGAATCAAAGTCGCGGATGCCCATGAAGGGTGTTGCACCGTCTCTGATCAGGATCGCCTGCCCCATGTATCTCTTATCAAAAAGATCGGCGGGCACGGTCACAAACACTGTCTTGCTCATTTCACAGGCATGAGTGGCGGTGTTGAGAGCACCGCTTTCCGCGGAGGCCTCCATTACCGCAATAAAATCGGAAAGGCCTGCTATGAGTCTGTTTCTCTGCGGGAAATTCCACGGGTGCGGCGGACAGTCCGGAAGATATTCCGTGATGATCGCACCGTTTGAAACGATCATTTCCCTGTATCTGCGGTTGGGCTTAGGATAATCCACATCTGCACCGCATCCAAGTACGGCGTAGGTAAGACCTCCTCGTCTTATCGCCGTAAGTGCGGCACTTATGTCGATCCCCTCAGCAAATCCGCTGACTATACCCGTTCCTCTTTTAACAAGCGCGGTAACGGCAGCATCCGTTACCTGCCTTGAATATTCCGAGGGCTTCCGGCAGCCAACGATACCCGCAGTGTTTATCGTATTTATCTTTGAGATATCGCCCTTGCAGAAAAGCACCTGAGGAGGTGCAAAAACTGTCCTGAACCGTTCAGGGTATGCCCTGTCGCGGCTTGTGACGATATTTATGTTTTTTCTGCGGCAGCGCTCTGCCAGAGCTTCGGCATCGCTGAGCCTTACTCTGTCCGCATTGCCGGTTATCTTTGCTCCCAGCTCCTCACGGACTGTTTCATCCTGAGCCAGTGCCATGTACACCTTTCCGGGGTCATCACCGTAAAGCTCCAGAAGCTGATTTATAATCCTGCTTCCTGCTCCCATCACCATGACGCACCACAGTCTGTAAAGCATATCGTTATCCCGCTCTGTGCCGGTCATAGGCTCACCCCCTGAAGCATCACTGCATACTGTACATTATTATCCCCGCTGCCATTGCGGCATTGAGGGAATCTATCCCGCTGCGCATCTTTATAGTTAAGCCTCCGTCACACATACTGATGTGTTCAGGCGGCATACCGCTGCCCTCGTTGCCGATGACCACTGCGGTATCAGCAAGGGAGCATTCTCCCAGATACGCTGCATCCTCCGAAAGTACCGAAGCCAGCACACGCACATTATCGCTCCTGAGCTTCGCTGTCACACTTTCAAAGCTGTCATGATAGAACCTGACGCGGAAGATGCTGCCCATTGCGGAGCGCACCGTCTTCGGCGAATACACATCGCAGCACGAGCAAAGAGCAAGGGATATCCCGAAGGCATCCGCCGTCCTGATTATCGTGCCGAGATTGCCCGGATCCTGAAGATCATCGAGGATCAGCAGCCGTTCATTAGCCGCATCAAAACCCGATATATCTTTCTTTTCGGGCATGGAGCATATCGCATACACGCCCTGCGGGGTATCCGTAAGGGAGATAGCCGCTGCCGCTTCTTTGCTTATAATCGCGGTGTGCCCGCAGCTTTGCAGAAAATCCTCCGTGAGCCTGTCAGGGTAGCGTTCAAGTGCTTCCTCGGTGACAAAAAGATACTCGGGAAGATACTTTTTCTCTGCAGCCTTTGTGCAGTCCGAAACAAGGCGCACGCCCTCCAGTACAAACTGTCCGCGGGAGATGCGATCCTTTTTTGATGAGGAAAGCTTTCTGTAAAGCTTCAGAGATTCGTTCTGCGCAGAGGAAATATATTTCACGGCATTCTCCTTATGATCTGCGGCGATATCCGCACGAAGCCGCATCACGGCTGTGTCGGCCTCTTTCTTGACAAAAGGCTGTTGCACAAGCTTTCTTGTGAAACAGCCCATTTGCAGATGCGTAAATTACAGTGCAGCCTTAGCCTTCTCAACGAGTGCTGTGAAGCCTGCTGCGTCATTGATTGCGATCTCAGAAAGCATCTTTCTGTTGAGCGCAACATCAGCCTTCTTAAGCCCGTTCATGAATGTGGAATAATTCACGCCGTTAGCCTTGCAGGCTGCGGAGATTCTGGTGATCCAGAGTCTTCTGAAATCTCTCTTCTTGAGTTTTCTGCTGATGTATGCATAATTGCCGGACTTCATTACGGCTTCCTTAGCCATCTTGAAGTGCTTGCTCTTTGCGCCCCAGTAGCCCTTAGCGAGCTTTAAGGTCTTGTTCCTTCTCTTGCGTGTAGCCATTGCGCCCTTAACACGAGCCATATCTATACCTCCGAAACGGTCAAATTAATAACGGTCAAATGATCACTTACATTACTTGTAAGGCATGAGCTCCTTGAGTGTAGCAGCATTTGCGGAGCTTGCAACGCCCATGTTGCGAGCGATTCTCTTGCGCTTGTGATCCTTCTGAGTAAGTCTGTGGCGCTTGTTGGTCTTCTGATACTTAACAAGACCGCTTCCTGTTACCTTAAAACGCTTCTTAGCGCCCGAATGTGTCTTCTGCTTAGGCATAATAAAACCCTCCTGTATGATAAAGTGTGGATTGCATTACTTCTTCGGAGCAATGAACATCACGAGTGATCTGCCTTCCATTTTGGGAGGCTTTTCCACTGCACCGTACTCTGCACACGCATCCTTGAACTTTTCAAGGAGTTCTTCGCCGAGCTGTGGATGAGCAATCGCACGCTTGAGAAAACGAACGGATACCTTTACTTTGTCGCCGCCCTTGAGGAACTTGACCGCCTGTGCTGCCTTTGTCTCGAAGTCGTGTGTGTCTATGCCTGACTTCATGCGGACTTCCTTGATGTCGACGATCTTCTGGTTCTTCTTTGCTTCCTTTTCACGCTTGGTCTGTTCAAAACAATACTTTCCGTAATCCATTATCTTGCAGACAGGCGGCACAGCCTGCGGAGCGATCTTTACAAGATCAAGATTTTTCTCTGCCGCGATCTTCTGGGCATCCCTTGCGGACATAAGTCCGAGCTGCGCACCGTCGCTGTCGATAACCCTGAGCTCCTTGTCACGGATTTCTTCGTTTATCTGAAGATCCTTGCTATCCTTCGCTGCTATAGCGAACACCCCCTGTTTTGTTTGTGGAAAAACAAAGGACAGAGCACGCTCCGTCCTTAAAGTCAAAATCAAACCG
>CAMHMM010000228.1 GCA_946186215.1 uncultured Ruminococcus sp.
TGGTATTGGCATCTTGGGATTGTTGTCTTCTGAACTGAAATACTATCATGATTTCATCGTAAAGAACGCCAAGTTCTCCAAGGACAGCGCAGGCTTCAACTGTTCGATCTACAACGGTCTTACCGCAAAGGGCAAGCTCCAGTGTGCAGGCTATGCAAAGACACTCAGCTAGCTCTGCGACCTTGGCGGCATTGAAGCTATCTCCATTGTCGGCGCAAACAGTTCAGGTGCATCCCATGCATGGAATGTGGTTTACTGCGAGAACGGTTACTACAACATCGACTGCACATGGGACGATCCCGTTAAATCCGGCGAACAGGACAGAGGCTCAGGATATGTTTCCTACAACTACTTCCTCGTTCCCGACAGCTGGCTCAATGTAGACCACTTCCACAAGAACGATGTAGTTCTCTCCTCCGGTACTGTTCATCTCTTTGATCCTCCTGCCTGCACCAAGACTGCTGCAAACTACTTTGATGTATACGGCAAGCTTTATTCTGATGCAGCTTCTGCTAAGGAAGGCATGAAGAAGGAGATCAAGTACGCTATCGAGAATGATCTGGAAGTATGCCAGATCAGAGTTACAGACGAAAAGATCTGGAACGAGCTTTCCAACAAGACCACATGGACTGAGCTCCAGAACTATGCAAGAACGGTATCCGGTTCCAAGTCCACAAAGCTTTCAAATATGTGCAACAGCGGTGATTACCGCAAGGCTGCGGGCATCGTTCAGTACGATCTTACAAAATAAGGGATATCCTCTTGAATACGGTGCGGAATGATATTCTGCACCGTATTGACGGCACAGACACCCATAATGAACTGCAAAGGAAGTTATACCAATGAATAAACGACTTTTCTCCGCAATCGCGGCTGTGATCCTTGTATCGGGACTTTTTGCCGGCTGCGGTTCCAAAACCGCCGATACTGCGGATGAAACAACAATAAAGGTCATTTCCGGAACACAGGCTCCCGATGATCTTGATGCTGAGCCCACAAACTCCGACAACGCCGAAGAGACCACTTCTGTACCCGGGGAGGACAACAACAAAAAGACTGAGCCTGCCGTTAAATCCACCACAGTTACAGATGAAAACGGCGAAGTAGTAGTTACCACCTCTGCGGGAACGACTGTTCAGACAGAGCTTTACGGTCTTGACGATCCGGAGGAAAAGCTCGGCACGGAGATCATCACAGCCGCTACAACAGCTGCCACAAAGAGCGAAGAATACTACGAGACACTTACCGAAACATCGGTAAATGAAGAAGATGTAATGCAGAAGCTTTTTGTTACAGAAAAGACTGCTGTAATGACCGACTACGATGTGGCTCCTTCTTCAAGATACGGCTATAATCAGCTTTCCGCATCCGAAAAGGAGCTTTACAACAAGATCCTCGAATGTGCAAAGAACACCGAAAGACTTGTTGATACGGGAAATATCTCAGATGAGACCTGGATAAAGGTATTCGGCTGTGTTTATATGCAGGAACCCGAGCTGTTCTGGCTTTCCTCCAAGAACAAGGTCGGCAAGCTCTACTTCTGGGAAGTAGACAAGGACGCTATCGATCCTCTCCAGAAGAAGATAGATGCTGCTGTAAACTCCATACTCACCGAGGCACAGGGCAAGAGCGATTTTGAAAAGATCGTTATATTCCACGACAACATCGTTCTCAACAACGAATTCATGAAGGCTGATATCAGCGAAGATGAGAACAGCTGGAAGAGATACACCATCTACGGCGGATTTGTTGAAGGCGAGGTACAGTGCGAGGGCTATGCAAAGTCCATGCAGTATCTGTGCGACCTTTCCGGTATCGAATCAATGGTAGTCGTAGGCACCAACAGCGCCGGCTCCTCTCACGCATGGAATGTTATAAAGCTCGACGGAAAGTGGTACAATGTTGACTGCACATGGGATGACCCCATCCTCTCAACTCCCGTAAAGAACAATCTGCGTCACAGATATTTTGCTGTTCCCGATGAGTGGATACACAGCAAGTCACATTTCAATGTAAACAAGAAGACAACCGGCACACAGGTGACTTACTTCACTCCTCCTGCCTGCACCTCCACGGATATGAACTACTTTACCGCAAAGGGAAGACTTTTCTCCGATGCAGCTTCCGCAGAGAAATCTCTCAAGGAAGAGCTGAAAAAAGCAGCTTCAAACAAGACAAGAGTTGCGGAGATAAGAGTTTCCAGCAAGTCTGTTTACGATCAGGTAACAGCAAATCTGCTTGACTACTCCAAGTGGATAAAGAGCGAGAACTCCGCTGTAAAGAAAGTTGCATCCAACTGCGACGAAAATACACTTGTAATAGAACTTGATCTCGGTTATTGATACCGGTCAAATAGGGGCAGCCTATGAAAATGCTTAACACAAACCGCATTTATGAAATATTTCAGAATGCGTCTGTGACCGCCCGCAAACGGCGGATCCTTACAGGCAAAGCATTTTTTAGCGGCTGCCTTTGTATTATAACAGGGCTCCTCATAGGCGGGTGTACAAAAATTGAGGAAAAGCCCGCTGAAACAACAATTACAACTGCACAGATACAGGATGTATCATCCGCAGATCCCGCAAACTACATATATTCCTGTCTTACCGACAAAGAACGGGAACACTACGATATTTTAAAAAAGGCTGCCGACAGCTTTGAGGAAAAGGCTGTATTCGGCGAGAAAATAGAACCAAATGAGCTGAGAAAGCTCTATGTTTCATTCTACAACTCCAAGCAGGACAATTTCTGGATATCAAGTCTTTTTTACCGTCCCGAAGCCGCTTCTGATACTCTCGACCTTTCCTACCTCTACACAAGGGAGGAAACCGAGAAAATGAAAGCCGAGCTTGACAGCAAAACAAAGGAAATTCTTTCGAAAATCCCCGAAAATGCCACGGACTATGAAAAAGCTAAAATAATTCACGACCATATTGTGCTCAACTGCGCATTTTCAAATACAACCCCCTACTGCACCACCGTCTACGGAACTATCGTTGATGGACAGGCACAGTGCGAGGGCTATGCCTTTGCATATGATTATCTGTGCCGCCATGTGGGTATCCCCTGCATGACCGTATGGGGAACCAATTCCGAAAAGGCCACCCACGCATGGAATATAATCTTTATAGACGGAAACTTCTACCATGTTGACTGCACATGGGACGATCCGATAATGAACAAGGAAGTTCCGGATTTTTTAAGGCACTATTATTTTCTCGTGCGCGACTCAGATATTCTGGGGACGACACATTTTCTTGACAGCCGCTATTTTGACTGGCCCGGATGCAATGACGGCGAAAATTATTACATCAGGGAAGGACTTTACTGCACTGACAGCAGCGATGCCCAGGCTCTTATGAAAAGTGCCGCTCTTAAAGCACTTGATACAGGAGCACTTTCCTTCGGCATACGCTGTTCGAACAAGGAAGTGTTTGACAAGGCCTGCAGCGAACTGTTTGACAGCAGCAAGATGCGTGAGCTGTTCAGGGAAGCACTTTCAGAAACAGGACACACGGAAAAAGCGGAAGGCTTTATGAAATATACAAATGAAGATGAATATATTTTACAGGTATCAGCAACACTTGAATAAGATCCTTGTCGTGCTCCTTGCCGCATCGCTTACAGCCTGCGCACAGGAGGAATACACCGACAATACCGTTTCGGTAACCACCGTAGAGGCACAGGCAGAACCGCCTGCATCCGACGAAATACACAGCCCTGAGCCCGAGGATATATGCGAATACACAGGGCGCAGTGTTATTGATCATATTTTCCCCTATCATACTCTGACAGCCGAGCAGCAGATGATCTATGATATGCTGTCAGATGCCATCTCATCAATGGATGAAACAGTTTCGTTCTCGGAATTTCTCCCCTCCTTTGATGATGTGGAATATGTGTATAAGATGATACACAATGATGAGTACAGATTTTTCAACACTGCAAACTATTTCAAATACAAGGCTGATAATAACAACAGGGTGCAGAAGGTCATTCTGAGCTATATTTATTCTCCCGAGCAGACTGCTG
>CAMHMM010000229.1 GCA_946186215.1 uncultured Ruminococcus sp.
CTCTCACTGGGCGGCACATATCAGCTGGCAGTGCGGCAGGAATACTATGATTCCGTTAAGCTTGCCGCCGAAACAAAGCGCAACGCTCCCCTCTCCCAGGCAGCTATGGAGGCACTTACGATAATTGCCTACAATCAGCCTGTGACAAAGAGCTTCGTGGAAAGTGTCCGCGGCGTGGACAGCTCGGGAGTTATAAACTCCCTTGCGGAAAAGGGACTCGTGTGTGAAGCAGGCAGACTGGAGCTTCCCGGAAAGCCTATCGCATACAGGACAACGGAAAACTTTCTGCGCTGCTTCGGGATAAGCTCACTCGACGATCTGCCTCCTCTGCCCGGACGCGAGGAGGCGCAGAATGCGGCTGAGATCATAGCGGAGGAACAGACATGATCAAGGTGATCCTTCAGGTGATAGGATATATACTGCTCGGACTTGTGATCCTGCTTATCATCCTGCTCAATCACCCGGCAAAGATCCGTCTGGGCTACATCGGAAAGAAAATGATCATCGAAGTGAAGTTTCTCTTCCTCACCCTTTATCCGAGAAAGAAAAAGGGTACCGAAACCGAAGAGATCGAATTTGATGACTTTGATGATTCAGGCGAGATAGATTTTGCCGATGAAAAGGATGAGGAGCCCCCTGCTCTGACGGATAATATACAGGTGACCGAAGAAACGACGGATACCTCTCAGACAGCGCTGACCGTTACCGAACAGGCAGAGGATGAGACCGCAGAGCCGCCTGAGGAACTGCCCGTACCGGTTCAGGAAAGCACTTCTGTGAGCACAGACAATGATAAAAAGAGCAGCAAGAAGGATAAGGGCAGCGGCAAAAAAGACAGCAGGAAACCCGAAAAGGGCTCAAAGAAGGACAAAAAAGCCGACGAAAACCCGCACCTTGCCGATAAGATCATCGCATTTGCGGAGGATTTTGGCAAAAAAAAGGATGGCGTTGTGCTGCTTATCGACCTTATCTGGGCTGATTCGGTTAAATTCCTCAAAAAGGTGTATTTCACAGGCCTTATGATAGATTTTGAGGTAGCAAACGATGACTGCGCAAAGGCAGCTGTCACCTACGGTGCGGTAAGCACCTGTGTTTACAACACTGTGGGCTTTCTGATGAGCATTGCAAGGAAATTCACGGTTAAAAGCGTGGATATCGACTGCCTTTACAATACCGCATCGGAAAATTCCCGCTTTGACGGCGAGATAACAGTGCGGTTCAGGCCGCAGAGCCTTTTGAATCTGTTATATGCACTTATTTTCAAATATTTGTTCCATACAAAAAAATACAAGCCCGTCATCGACCTTGTACTGGGCAAGTGATCAGGAGGATGCAAAATGAGCAACGAACAGACTAAAGTCAGGGAACTGGTTTCCGCAGCAATGGACAAGATCCATGAAATGGCCGATGCCAACACAATGCTGGGCGATCCCGTAAAGCTGGAAAGCGGCGTTACCATAATCCCTGTTTCCAAGATATCCTACGGATTTGCAAGCGGCGGTTCCGACCTTCCTTCAAAGAATACGGAAAAGGAATTCTTCGGCGGCGGCAGCGGCGGCGGGATAACAGTCACCCCTCTCGGATTTCTCGTTGTAACAGGCCAGAAGGTGGAGCTTCTCCATCTCAATCTGGATTACGGAAACAAGTCCGCCATCGTGGACATGGTTCCCGAGGTGTTCAACAAGGTATCAGCGCTTTTCAAGAAGGATGATCCCGCAAAGGCTTCAAAGCAGGCCGCAGTCGAAAAGCACAATGAAAAGATAGTCACCGATGCCGTTGCAGATGCAGTGGCAGAGGAAACCGAGGACGAATGATCCAAAGCCGCACAGACGGCTTTGAGAAAGGCAATAATGGAAAAGATACGCATACAAAAGCTGCTTGCGGATGCAGGCTACTGTTCGCGGAGAAAGGCTGAGGAATTCATCAGCAAGGGACTTGTCTTTGTAAACGGCAGAAAAGCATCCATCGGGGATAAGGCCACCATCAAGGACAATATCACCGTTTCGGGAGAGCATATTGCACTGAAAGCACGCAAGGCAAAGCTCTACATCATGCTCAACAAGCCCCGCGGATATGTGACCACCGCCTCAGACGAGCTGGGTAGAAAGTGTGTAATGGATCTGCTGGAGGATGTAGAGGAAAGGGTATACCCCATAGGCAGGCTCGACCGCAACTCCGAGGGACTTCTGCTCTTTACCAATGACGGCGACTTTGCCAATATGATAATGCACCCCTCCCGCCATGTGAGCAAGACCTACCGTGTCACTGTTCCCTCATCTGTTACGGAGGATCAGCTTACATCCCTGTGTGCAGGCGTAAAGCTTGACGACGGCAGCGTAACTCAGCCCGCTACGGTGGATGTAGAGATAAACACCCGCGAAAGAAGCGTAATGAGGATCACCATCCACGAGGGCAAGAACCGCCAGATACGCAGGATGTGCGAGGCTGTGGGGCTTGAGGTCGCAAGACTTCGCCGCACCTCGATAGGTCCTGTAAAGCTCGGGATGCTCAAGCCCGGCACATGGCGTGAGCTCAAAAAAGAAGAGATACGCGCACTCAGAGAAGCCAGCAGCAAAAGATCCTGATTCGCTGCAGCACACAAAAGGGAAAAGCAATGAATATAGAAGAGACCACAGAGCTCTGTCTTGATTTTGGCAAGATAGATCACATCACAGACAGCGGAGTGATCCCCGTCTGTGTTCAGGATATGAATACAAAGGAAGTCCTGCTGATCGCCTATGTGAATAAGCAGGCGCTGGATGAATCCATAAAGCAGCGAAAGGTGATACTCTGGAGCACATCCAGAAACAAGTTCTGGTTCAAGGGCGCAGAGTCGGGCAACACTTTCACCCTTCACCGCATACTTGTAAACTGCGAGCAGAATTCACTTGTGTTCCTTGCATCCCCCGACAAAGGCGGTATGTGTCACACAAAGCACGGGGAAGAATTCCGCAGGGGCTGCTATTACCGTGAGCTTGACATGGAAAAAATGGTGCTCACGCAAGTAAATGAATAAACCGCCTTACGGCGCGAAAAAAGCATGAAAGGAAGAAGCACACGGGGTGCCCGATGCGCCCGCTGTGCGATAATACAATGAGCGTACTGAATGACCTTTACAGCGTAGTTATGAGCAGAAAGACCGAGCCGCAGGAGGGCTCCTACACCTGCTATCTGTTTGAAAAGGGTGTTGACAAGATCTGCAAGAAGGTGGGCGAGGAAGCCACAGAGACAGTCATCGCAGCAAAGAACGGAGACAATGATGAGCTCAAAAACGAGATTGCAGACCTTTTCTATCATGTCTGTGTTCTTGCAGCAAATCAGGGACTTGATATCGCCGAGGTGGAGGAAGTGCTCAGAGAGCGCTCCAACAAGATCGGCAATTTAAAGCAGTTCCATGTGAGCGACCACAACACCTGATCGTATTCGCCGGACAAGCGCTTTCATGTGTCTCCCCTGCTTCGTCGGGGGAGACACATTTCTTTCAGTAAAAAGCAGCAGCTCCGCCGTGCAACCTTATGGTCACACGACGGAGCTGATTTTTTCATCTCTCCGTATCAGACGGGGAATATTTTACTCCAGACCTGCAAGAGTCTTGAAGCTTTCCTTCATTGCAGGATAAAGTGCTGTGTAGAGACGATAGAACTTCTCATATTCAGCAGAGTTAGCAGGATCGGGCTCACAGATCTTGTCTGTGCCTACGATCTTGTCGCAAGCCTCGGGAACACTTGAATATACTCCAGCAGCTACGAATGCAAGTATAGCAACGCCCAGTGCGGGGCCTTCCTTGGAGCTTGCAGTCTTTACAGGGCACTCATAGAGGTCGGCCAGCATCTTTCTCCACAGAGGTGAGGATCCGCCGCCGCCGCAGGCCATCATATCAGAAACATTTATATCCATCTCGCGGCATATCTCAACACAATCGCGCAGAGAATAGCCAACGCCTTCCATTACCGCACGGAGCATATCGCGCTTGGTGTGCATTGCGGAAAGACCGAAGAATACGCCTCTTGCATCAGGATCAAGGTG
>CAMHMM010000230.1 GCA_946186215.1 uncultured Ruminococcus sp.
TGATATGCTGTTTGAGTATCGTATCTTCCGCAATACAGCGGCCTTTATACCATGTCTTTCCGGTATAGCACCCGATGAAGGGAGATATACCGCAAAAACACCGTATGATGATCTGCTTTGATATTTATGTATCAAGAAACATAAAAGCAGGAACAACACGCGGTCATTCCTGCTTGATGTGCCTCGTATCAGACGAGCTCGATCACTGCCATTTCAGCTGCGTCGCCTCTTCTGGGGCCGGTCTTGATGATCCTTGTATAACCGCCGTTTCTCTCAGACTCACCGTCTGCTCCTCTGTACTTGGGGGCGATCTCGTCAAAGAGCTTCTTGACAACGCCTTCCTTTGTTACATAGGAAAGAACCTGACGCTTTGCATGGAGCTCGGTCTCAGGTGTAGCTACCTTTGCGATATTTATCATCTTTTCAGCCATGGAACGAACTTCCTTGGCTCTTGTAACGGTAGTTTCGATCCTGCCGTTTTCAAGCAGATATGTGACCATAGCACGGAGCATAGCTTTTCTGTGGTCAGAAGTTCTGCCCAGCTTTCTTGAACCTGCCATTTATATTCACTCCTTCGTAAAAAGGCAAAAACCGGTATTCACGCGCATTTCCGTGAGGGGATCCCCCGCGGATCACCGCGATCATGCCTCTTCTTCGCTGCTAAGGTCAAAGCCCAGTGAATGGAGCTTTTCCTTTACCTCGTCGAAGGACTTCTTACCAAGATTCCTTACCTTCATCATTTCTTCTTCGGATTTGCTTATCAAATCCTCAACTGTATTGATGCCTGCACGCTTCAAGCAGTTGAACGATCGTACTGACAAGTCAAGTTCCTCAATGGTCATTTCAAGGACCTTCTTGTTGTCCTTGTCGTCCTTCTCAACCATGATCTCGGTTATAGCGGATTCATCGGAGAGATTGCTGAACGATTTAAGATGCTCAATGAGGAGATTGGCTGCCTGAGATACGGCTTCCTTAGCTGAAATTGTGCCGTCTGTCCACACTTCCAGTATAAGCTTGTCGTAGTCTGTGATCTGACCGACACGAGTATCCTCGACACGGAAATTCACTTTCAGTACAGGGGTATATATCGAGTCAACAGCGATGGTATCGATGGGGAAGTTGAAGTGCTGCTTATTCTTTTCAGCAGGCACATAGCCTCTGCCCCTGTCCACCTGGATCTCCATGTAGAGCCTTGCACCCTTTTCAAGGTATGCAATGTGCATGGAAGGATCAAGGATCTCCACCTCAGTTGTTGTCCTGATGTTACCTGCGGTGACCTCGCATTCGTCTTCTGCTTCTATTATTATCGTCTTAGGCCCTTCGCTATACAGCTTGGCGGTCAGTCCCTTAAGGTTGAGGACGATCTCTGTGACATCCTCCTTGACACCCTCGATGACTGACATTTCATGGTGAACACCGTCAATCTTTACAGAAATAACAGCGACACCGGGAAGAGAGGAGAGCAGTACACGCCTCAGAGAGTTTCCGAGCGTAGTACCATAGCCGCGTTCGAGAGGTTCGAGTACAAATCTGCCATAAGTTTCATCGGAAGAAAGCTCTTCTGTCTCGATCTCGGGCTTTTCGATTTTTTCAAGCATTTATTAACCCTCCTATAGTCGCAGTTACAATGCAGCACGGACTGCGCAGCGGCATAAGCCGCCGAAAGCGCAGTGAGCATACTGCTTACTTTGAGTAGAGCTCGACGATAAGGTGTGTCTGTGTCTCGTAATCGAGATCGCCGACCTCGGGAAGGCGAACTACCTTAGCACAGAAATTCTCCTTGTCGGATTCAAGCCACAGAGGAACTACTCTGCCTGCTGTCTGCTCAAGAACATCCTTGAACTTGGCGCTGCTGCGGCTCTTTTCATGAAGAGCGATAACATCGCCGGCCTTGATCCTGTAGGAAGGAATATTAACACGCTGACCGTTTACGGTGAAATGTCTGTGAGAAACGAGCTGTCTTGCTTCTCTTCTTGTGAGAGCATAGCCCATTCTGTAGACTACATTGTCAAGACGGGATTCGCAAAGTGTAACGAGGTTGTCGCCGGCTTTGCCTTCCATCTTTTCAGCAAGCGCCAAATAGTGGCGGAAAGGCTTCTCAAGAACACCGTAGATGAACTTGAGCTTCTGCTTCTCCTTGAGCTGCATTCCGTACTCGGAAACCTTTCTTCTGGAGTTTGCGTTGGGGTTCTTCTTGGACTCCTTGGAAACGCCCATAACCATGGGGCTGATGCCTAAATATCTGCATCTCTTAAGAATTGGTTCTCTGCTTATAGCCATTTTAAAACACCTCTCTCCCTATCAGACGCGTCTTCTCTTGGGAGGACGGCAGCCGTTGTGAGGAATGGGAGTTACATCCTTGATGAGCTTTACCTCAAGTCCTACGGACTGAAGTGCTCTGATAGCTGCTTCACGACCTGCGCCGGGACCCTTTACGAATACTTCAACATTCTTGAGGCCGTACTCCATAGCAGCCTTGGCAGCTGTCTCAGCAGCAGTCTGTGCTGCGAAAGGAGTGGACTTCTTGGAACCTCTGAAGCCGAGTCCGCCTGCGGATGCCCATGAGAGAGCATTTCCCTGTGAGTCGGTGATAGTTACAATCGTATTGTTGAATGTGGACTGGATATGCACAGCACCATTTTCAACGACCTTGCGGTCACGGCGGCGTCTAACTGCCTTTTTACCCTTAACCTGAGCCATACAGATCCCTCCTTACTTCTTCTTGTTTGCAATGGTCTTTACGGGACCCTTGCGAGTTCTTGCGTTGGTCTTGGTTCTCTGGCCTCTTACAGGAAGTCCCTTGCGGTGACGGATGCCCCTGTAGCAGCCTATCTCAACAAGTCTCTTGATATTGAGCGCAACATTTCTCCTCAGGTCGCCCTCTACAACGAGATTGTGATCTATGTATTCACGAAGCTTTGAAACATCGTCTTCTGTAAGATCCTTTACTCTTGTATCAGGGTTTACACCTGTGCTTTCGAGAATTGTCTGCGCGCTTTTGCGGCCTATTCCGTAAATGTAGGTGAGTCCAATCTCGACTCTCTTGTTACGGGGAAGGTCAACACCGGCAATACGTGCCATTCTCTTACACCTCCGTACCGGAGCTTTGCTCCGATGATATATTTAATCCCTGTTTCATGAGCCTTGCGGCTCAACAGCAATCAGCCCTGACGCTGCTTATGCTTGGGATTTTCACAAATGATCATGATTCTGCCTTTTCTCTTGATAACCTTGCACTTATCGCACATAGGCTTGACAGAAGGTCTGACTTTCATCTAAAATTCCTCCTTGTGACAAGAGGCAGCAGCCTGTGACTTGCAGCGGGTTTTCCGTTACTTCGCTCTCCAGGTGATTCTGCCCTTTGTAAGGTCATAGGGTGACATCTCGATCGTTACCCTGTCTCCGGGAACGATCCTTATGTAATTCATTCTGAGCTTTCCTGAAACATGAGCAAGTATCTTATGCCCGTTCTCGAGCTCGACCTGAAAATTGGCATTGGGGAGGGCATCGACAACTACGCCCTGAACTTCAATTACATCTTCCTTTGACAAGCTTCGCAGCCTCCTATATTAAAGTTGCTTAAATAACCTCTGAGTGCTTTGTCAGTGATCCCTGCGGTCCCTATCACGGTCGAGGTGAGCTGTATGTGCTTTATGTTCTTTTTCTTCGGCGCGGAAAGCTTCCTTTCCTTGCCGTCGGCAAGATAAACACACTCACTGTCCGAAGAGATCACAACAAGGAATCTGCCTTTTTCACGCCCTGCCCTGCAAAGGACAACAGTTCCGGGCTCTACAGCCGCAGACAGCATGGGATACCTCATATGATCGTGGGCTTTGTAAGTATCAGCGGGCCTTCGGCGGTTATTGCGACGGTGTGTTCAAAATGAGCGGAAAGAGTTCCCGTCTTTGTGAGCACGCCCCAGCCGTCGGGCTGTACGAATACATCATCGCCCCTGAGATTTATCATAGGCTCAATGGCGATGCACATCCCAGCCTTGAGCAGCACGCCATTAC
>CAMHMM010000231.1 GCA_946186215.1 uncultured Ruminococcus sp.
CTTCGTGATATGGATGCGGTCATGGGGCGCGATGAGCTTCTGATCAGCAAAATATGCGCTGTCCATGAA
Source organism: uncultured Ruminococcus sp. (assembly GCA_946186215.1). GTDB lineage: Bacteria > Bacillota > Clostridia > Oscillospirales > Ruminococcaceae > Huintestinicola. Next base: position 70 of record CAMHMM010000231.1, read on the forward strand.
AAGATACATTCAGACTTTATCGCATTGATAGGCACACCTGTCCCCGCAGTTATCGGCACGGATCTTGATCATCTTTCCAGAAAACTCGAAAAAAAGCTGAATATCCCCAGCTTTGGCATCGGATGCACGGGAACGGCGTATTATGATATCGGCGAACAAACCGCATGGCTTAAATTATTTCAAAAGCTTGCTGTAACAAAATACCCCGTAAAAAAGCACAAAATCGGTGTTATCGGCGCTACTCCGCTGGAAACGGGACTCACACAGCTAAGTGCCGATACCTTGGATATTTTCAGAAAACATAGTTATTTCAGTCATGAGGATGATCAGGAGCTTACAGTTTATTCCATGTCAGGCGGGATCGAAGATTTTATCAAAGCATCGGAATGTGCGCTCAATATGGTGATCTCCGTAAACGGCATCAATGCGGCCGAATATCTTAAAGAAAAATTCGGTACGGAATATTATGTTTCATACCCGTTATTATCACACGATATAATAAAAAAAGCAAAAGAGATACACGGAAATACACTTATCATACATTCACAGCTTGCAGCAAATTCTCTGTCGCACCATATGACGCAGGATGATGATAATATCATTACAAGGGCAACATGGTTCACCCTTGACAAGCGTTTTGCAGAGAAAACCGATCTTCATATCAAGGATGAGGATCATCTTATGGAAATGATAAGAAACGGCTGTTATGACACGATAATCGCCGATCCCGATATCGAGCGTCCCGCACGGGCAGCGGGCTTTACAGGAGAATTTGTCGAATTCCCGCATTTTGCGGTAAGCGGAAAGAGGTATTGACATGGAACAGGATATGGAGCTTAATATTCATTATTCCGCTCCCGATGAGGTCTGGGAAAAGATAAGTCAGGTCTACCGCAGTATGCCTTACTGGGATGAACAGAGCAAGGCTCCGCACTGGTGCGGCGAGGGCATTGATCTTTATACTTCCTTAGAACCCGGAGGAATACAGATAAGCGGAGAAATGCCCGATGATATATGGAACGAGTGGTGCATAACCTTAAAGCAGCGTCTCACCAAGGCACTGGGCTATGAGATCGGTGAACCGATCGACAGCTATGCATTCAAATACTGGGAACCCTTTGAAAAATCATATTCCGAAATAAAGGAAATAAATAAAAACGCTGTCATATTCAATGATCTTTCCCGATTCTACTGGAATATGTTCAATAAAACCGAGCAGCATACGGATGGGGAAAAGCCATGTATCATATTCAGTTCGGAGCTTATCGAGCTGCGTATCTTCTTTGAGGAACAGGGACAATTAGCAAAGGCAAGGATAAACGAGTTTTGCGGAAAGCTTGATGGACTCGGTGTAGTGATAGAATGAAAACAGAGATCATCCGTATTTACGGGATAGTGCAGGGTGTGGGATTTCGTCCGTTTATAAGCCGTATCTGCACGGAAAACAAAATAAATGGCAAGGTACTCAACAAAGGTTCCTATGTTGAGATACACGCGCAAGGCAATACTGCAGGACTGCACGAGGCTGTAAAAAGCTCTCCGCCCGACCGGGCTTTGATACAGGATGTGACCGTGCATTTCACAGATGAAGAAGAATATCACGGCTTCATCATCAGCAAAAGTGAGCATGACAGCGGCAAAACATTTATCCCTGCGGATATTGCAGTGTGTGATGCCTGCAAAAAGGAGCTTTTCGATCCCAGCAACAGGCGCTATCTTCACCCGTTCATCAACTGCACTGCCTGCGGCCCGCGGCTGACTATACTTGATATGATGCCCTATGACCGCGAACGCACCAGTATGGCGGGATTCGCAATGTGCCCCGAATGCGCCCGTGAATACACCAAGCCTTCGATGCGCAGATTTGATGCACAGCCCGTATGCTGCAATGAATGCGGCCCGCAGGTGTATATCACAGATACGGATATCCGTGGAAAAGCGGCGATCACCGCAGCAAGAAAGGCTGTCTCAGAGGGCGGTATTATCGCCGTCAAGGGCATAGGCGGATTTCATCTTTGCTGCGATGCCCACAACAGCATTGCCATAGATCAGCTTCGCAAGGCAAAACACCGTCCCGCAAAGCCGTTTGCCGTTATGATGAAGGATATCTCAACAGCAAAAAAATACTGCAGGATATCCCCCGCACAGGAAAGACTGCTTTGCGGCCATGAAAAGCCCGTTGTACTGCTGAACCGAAAAGAAGACTGTGATATAAACGCCGCACCCGATAACCCATATATCGGCGTTGTGCTGCCATACACTCCGGTGCATCTGCTTTTGTTTGAATATGATGATGAAATACTCATGCCAGATGCACTGATCATGACCAGCGCAAATATATCAGGTGCGCCCATATGTATAAACGATGATGAGATCACCGCATATGCTGGAAATTTCTGCAAGGCCATACTTTCAAATGACCGTGAGATAAAAATGCGCTGTGATGATAGCGTAACAGATGTATATAACGATAAACCATATATAATAAGACGATCAAGGGGATATTCCCCAATTCCGTTTTCCATATCTAAAAAAACTGACGGCTGTGTTCTCGCCCTTGGCGGAGAGCTGAAAAACACCTTCTGCATTGCCAAAAACAGCCTTTTTTACTCCTCTCCGTTTGTTGGAGATATGTCCGACATGAGAACGGTGGATTCTCAGCGCGAGACAATAAAAAAAATGCTGAAGCTTCTTGATGCAAAGCCTTCTTTAGCAGTATGCGACCTTCACCCTGATTATAATTCCTCTGCTGCAGCGGAAGCATTTTCGCTGCCTGTAATGAAGGTTCAGCATCACTACGCGCATATCCTTTCATGCATGGCGGAAAATGACTTCACCGAAAAGGTCATCGGAGTGGCCTATGACGGTACAGGCTACGGCACAGACGGCACTATATGGGGCGGAGAGATACTTCTCTGCGATATGCACGGGTTTAAAAGGCTCTCATCCTTGACACCCTTCGTACAGTCAGGCGGAGATATATCCGCAAAAGAGGGCTGGCGTTCAGCGGCTTCGATCCTTGACAAAGCTGCGGCACTTGAACTATGTTTATGCAGTGAGGAAAGCTATGACATTCTATTCAAAATGAGAGAAAAGAACATAAACAGTGTCATATCCACAAGTGCGGGAAGAATATTCGATGCAGCAAGTGCAGTGCTCGGGATAAAAAAAGCATCCTCATTTGAGGGAGAAAGTGCCTGTGCACTGATGTTTGCCGCCGAGAAATACACAAAGAACAGCAGGGATTATTCATATACCCTGCCGCTCCTGACAGAGGATAAAAAGGCCGATACCAACTCCCTTGTGAGGAATATAGCGCAAAGATATTTAAACGGCGATGATCAGGAATATCTCGCATATCTGTTTCATGCTGTGCTCAGCGATATGACCGTACAGCTTTGTATATATGCCGCAGAGCGGGAAAATATACGCACAGCCGCACTCAGCGGCGGTGTATTTGCAAACAGGATGCTGCTGGAGCTTACGGAAAATAAGCTCAGAGAAAATGGTTTTACGGTGATACATCATTCTCTGGTACCACCAAATGACGGCGGGATATCCCTCGGTCAGGCAGCAGCGGGAGCATTTTATCTGGAGGGATCACAATGTGTGTAGGAACAGCCGCAAGAGTGGCAAGCATAAAGGGCGATGAAGCCATCATAATAACCGACGGAGCATCAAGAAAAATAAATTCGTCGCTTATCGAAGACCTGCTCCCCGGTGATTATGTAATGGTACACGCAGGGACTGCCATAGCTAAGATCACAAATGACGACGAAAATGAATCCGAAGAGGTAATCAGGCTTTTATGAGCAGTATTATAGATGAAGCAAGGAAGATCATCGAGGAGTACAGCGGCAGAAAGCTTCGCATTATGGAGGTCTGCGGCACCCATACTCATGAGATATTCAGGCTTGGCATAAGAAAGCTAATCCC
>CAMHMM010000232.1 GCA_946186215.1 uncultured Ruminococcus sp.
GAAAGGCTAAGGCAAGAGATCCCATCTCTGCAAAGCTCGTTGCCGATATACTCACCACAGCAGGCGCAGACAGGATCCTTTCGATGGATCTTCACTGCCCGCAGATACAGGGATTTTTCAATATTCCTGTTGACCATATGCTGGGTGTACCGAATCTTGTTCCTTACTTTTTAGACAAATACAAGGACAACAAGCAGAACACCGTAGTTGTATCTCCCGACCTCGGCTCCGTTACAAGAGCAAGAAACTTTGCCGCAAAATTCGATGCTCCTCTTGCCATCGTTGACAAGCGCAGACAGAAGGCAAATGTGAGCGAGGTCATGAACATCATAGGCGATGTACGCGACAAGGATGTTATCCTCGTTGATGATATGATCGACACTGCAGGAACACTCTGCAACGCTGCAAAGGCTATCGTTGAAAAGGGCGGCGCAAAGTCTGTCGTAGCCTGTGCTACTCACGGCGTTCTCTCAGGTCCTGCTATCGAGAGGATAAAGGAAAGCGTTATCAGCGAGATCGTTCTCCTTGATACTATCGCACTTCCTCCTGAGAAGAAGATAGACAAGATCACCGTTCTTCCCGTAGCTCCCGTATTCGCTCAGGCTATCCAGAGGATCTACAACGATACTCCTATTTCCCCGATGTTCAGATAATGAGTATTTTTGATGTATTTGCCCGTCTTGAAGCCGAAAAACAGCCCGTGGGAAATGTGGAATATATCATAGCGGGGCTCGGAAATCCGGGTGTGCAGTATGAGAATACAAGGCACAACGCAGGATATATGACTGTTGATACACTTGCTCAGAAAAAGGACTTTGAGATAAAGCGGCTGAAATTCAAATCACTTGTCGGTGATGTCACACTGGCCGGAAAGCGCTGTCTTGTCATGAAACCAACTACCTTCATGAATAACAGCGGACAGGCGATAGTTGAGGCAATGAATTTCTACAAGGTGCCCATAGAAAATGTGATAGTCTGCTGCGATGATATCAATCTTGAACCCGGCAGACTGCGCATCAGGCGCAAGGGCAGCGACGGCGGCCATAACGGCCTTAAAAGCATAATCTACCTTACAGGATCAGACAGCTTCCCCAGAATAAAGGTAGGAGTCGGCGCAAAGCCCTCAAAGGAATATGATCTTGCATCATGGGTGCTGGGCAACTTTCCGAGGGAAGCTCTCGAGCCGCTCCATGAAGCCACTGACAAGGCCTGTGAGGCTCTTGAAATGATCGTCGGCGGCAATATGGACAAGGCAATGAACTATGTTAATTAAAGGATACTACCAATGAATACTAATTCTTATGAATCACCCTTCTGCACCAGATATGCAAGCAAGGAAATGCAGTATATCTTTTCCGCAGACAAGAAATTTACCACATGGCGCAGACTGTGGGTAGCTCTTGCAAGAGCTGAAATGAAGCTCGGTCTCCCTGTTACCGAGGCACAGGTGGCACAGCTTGAAGCCAATATTGAGAATATCGACTATGAATGTGCAGCGGAGCGCGAAAAGCTTGTCCGTCATGATGTTATGGCTCATGTTTATACCTACGGACAGTGCTGCCCTGATGCTGCGGGCATCATCCACCTCGGCGCTACATCCTGCTATGTAGGCGACAACACCGATGTGATCATCATGCGCGATGCTCTCTCTCTGGTGAGAAAGAAGCTTGTTACAGTCATTTCTCAGCTTGCGGAATTTGCCGATCAGTACAAGGATATGCCTGCACTGGCTTATACACATCTGCAGCCCGCACAGCTTACCACAGTGGGAAAGCGTGCAACGCTCTGGATAAACGAGCTGCTGATGGATCTTGATGAGATCGAATACCGTTTCGGTACTCTGGCTCTTCTCGGTTCAAAGGGCACCACAGGAACACAGGCTTCCTTCAAGGAGCTTTTCCATGGCGACAGCGACAAGATAAAGCAGCTTGAAAAGATGATCGCTGATGAAATGGGCTTTGACAAGGTCGTTCCCGTATCAGGACAGACCTATTCGAGAAAGGCTGATTATCAGATACTTTCATCCCTTTCCAACATTGCACAGAGTGCGATGAAGTTTGCAAACGATCTCCGCATCCTTCAGAACTTCAAGGAGATGGAGGAACCCTTTGAGAAAAATCAGATTGGTTCTTCAGCAATGCCATATAAGCGCAATCCTATGAGAAGCGAGCGCATAACCGCACTGGCCCGCTATCTTATGATAGATACCCTCAACCCTGCATTTACCGCAGGAACACAGTGGTTCGAGCGCACACTCGATGATTCTGCCAACAAGAGGATATCCGTTGCAGAGGGCTTCCTTGCCGCTGATGCGATACTCGGCATCATGATAAACGTTACCTCCGGCCTCGTGGTATATCCCAAGATAGTACGCCGCAGAGTAATGGCAGAGCTTCCCTTTATGGCTTCCGAAAATATCATGATGGATGCTGTTGAAAAGGGCGGCAACCGTCAGGAGCTCCATGAAAAGATCCGCACATATGCTATGCAAGCGGGCAAGAGAGTAAAGGAAGAGGGACTTGACAATAATCTCATCGAGCTTATTGCCGCAGATCCTGCATTTAATCTTACCCACGAGGATATCGAGAAAACTCTTGTTCCTGAGAACTACACCGGCAGAAGCTCAGAGCAGGTAAGCGAATTCCTTTCTCAGTGTGTAAAGCCTGTACTTGACAAGTATTCCGAGTTTACACATGAGCAGGCTTCCATCAATGTTTAAATGATCTCAATGCACAATGTATGATCCACAAAAGAGATCATCCGTTGTGCATTGCTTTTAGGGTTTGGAGTTTACATGGAAAAGAAAAGATCTTCATTTTCAAGCACCTTCGGCTTTATCATGTCTGCTGCGGGAAGCGCTGTCGGTCTCGGCAACATATGGCGGTTTCCCACTCTTGCCGCAAGTGACGGCGGCGGACTGTTCCTGCTTGTATATATAATCCTGGTAGTCACATTCGGGTTTACCCTGCTTGTTACCGAAGTGGCACTGGGGCGAAAAACAAAGCAAAGCGCTCTCAAAGCATATGCCACAGTACATCCGCGCTCAAAATGGATAGGTGCTGCAGCCTGTATCGTTCCGTTGATAATTATGACATATTATTGTGTTATCGGCGGCTGGCTATTAAAATATACAGGTGTGTTCCTAACGGGCAAGGGTATGCAAGCCACAGCGGATAATTATTTCGGCAGCTTTATTTCTGAAAATGCAATGCCGGTTATCCTGACGGTGATCTTTCTTGCTGTAAATGCACTGATCGTCTATAAGGGTGTAAATGACGGTATAGAACGATTTTCCAAGATACTTATGCCAATACTTGTCTTCATCATGATAGGCATAGCGATATTTTCACTTACACTGGAAAATGAGGGAAGAACAGGCATCGACGGGCTGAAAATACTGCTCATCCCCGATTTTGGAAGCATTACTACGGCGATTTTGTACGATACCGTATTTGATGCAATGGGGCAGCTGTTTTTCAGTATTAGCGTTGCAATGGGCATTATGGTGGCATATGGCTCATACTGCGATGATAAGAGCGATATTCTCAATTCGGTCACGATGATCGAGGTGTTTGATACACTTATTTCCCTGCTTGCGGGAGTGCTGATCGTTCCGGCAGTGTATGTTTTCATGGGACGCGAAGGTATGCAGCATTCAGGTGCGGGACTGATGTTCGTCACTCTTCCCAAGGTATTTATGAGCATCGGTTCATTCGGCAATATCTTAGGTGTGCTTTTTTTCGTTATGGTAATATTTGCCGCTCTTACGAGCTTTATCTCTCTGCTTGAGGCTGTTGTTTCATCACTGATAGACGGCTTCGGCTGGTCAAGAGGAAAGGCTGTACTTGTTTCCACTGCTGTTACCGCTATTTTCAGTATTCTGATCTGTCTTGGCTACAATGTGCTGTATTTTGATGTGGCTCTTCCCAACGGGGATCACGGACAGCTGCTCGATATATTTGATTATCTGAGCAATTCACTTCTTATGCCTGTG
>CAMHMM010000233.1 GCA_946186215.1 uncultured Ruminococcus sp.
CCCATAGGTTCGCCGTCGGCGGAATACATCTTTATGGTATCGCCCGAAAGCACATAGACCATGTCGCCGCTTATATAAACATCGCTCTCACCGCTGTCAAGAAGTCTCGTTACAGGCTCTTTTCCCGGGTAAAACTCGATGAGCTCAGTCTTTCTGAGATCGGTATTCTCTGTGATCACAGCCGTTATATCGCCTGCAGAGGCGTAATCCATGACTGTATTTTCATAGGAATAGCTGTTGAGCATCTTTCCGTTTGCATCAAACAGCGCGTATTCTGTGTCGCCTATCACAGATATGGTGCTGTTGGAATTGATCCTCACCTTCATAGCAAGCGTTGGTATACCTGCGGATTTCCAGAGCGGATCATCCTTTGAGAAATCAAAGCTTACAAGAGTGGTGAGAAGCTCGCCATCCTCTGCGGTAAGCAGTGAGATCACACCGCCGGAGCTGTCCTTATTAAAGGCAATATTGGTTATTCTGCCGTCATAGCTGTAATAGGAAAAGATATTGTCACCTTTGTCGTTGAACACGCGAAGCAGCGACAGGTATTTATCAGAACGGGTGACCACGGCAGTGTAATCCTTGTCGGAAATCTCAGCAAGGTAGATAACATCATCCGCCTTTTTTTCAAACACGGTCTTATACTTGCTTTCCATCCTGAACATGGTGCCGCCCACATCATACACAAGCGCCTTTGACGGCGAAACACGCAGGATAGGGTTGGCATATGTGTGCTGTGCCTCATTCATCAGCTTGCCGTCCTCGCTGTAAATGTGTATCTTGGAGTCATCGAGCAGAGCAAGGGCACTGTCCATGGAAAGAAGCTGATATCCCATACCGCCTTCTATTTTGAGAGGAAATTCTCCCTTTGCAAGCTCAGGGCTCTCTTCTCCGAGCAGATCATCAGCTGATCTTCCCACATGAAAGGCCTTTGAAATGGCAGGATACCAGGACTTGCCGGTTACAACAGCGATTATAAGCACCGCTGTGACAAACACAGCTATAACTATCCTGACTATGATAGTGCGGTTTTCCTTTTTGACCGCCATATCCTTGAGCTCGGTATTCAATTCAAAATTATCTTCGGGCATTTGCGTTCTCCTTGTACCGGTAATCCGGTACGCTGACTATATTCAGCAAAAATTCGTCAGAAAAGTGCCAAACATATCTTAAAAATCATTTCAGCAGTTTTGATGTTCTGACGGTAAAGCTGTCATCATAATATACACGGTTAAGATATAATCCGCAGGCAGGGGCTGTTATCCCCGCCGAATTTCTGTCACAGGCATCAAGAACGGCCTTTACGGAGCTGATCTTCCCCTCATTGACATAGATGAGCGTACCGCAGATTATCCTTACCATATTGTAGAGAAATCCGTCTCCTGTTATATGAAAGATCAGGTCGCTGCCGCTTCTGTACACACCCGCGTCAAATATCGTCCGTGTGCTGTCCTCTTTTTTTCCGAGCGCTCCGCAGAACGACGAGAAATCGTGCGTTCCGAGCAGTGACGCAAGCTCCTTATCCATCCTGTCCGCATCCGCGGGATATGGATAATGAAAGGCTCTGTTTACCTTAAATGGGCTTTGCACCTTTGAATTGTCTATGATGTAAATATATTCCTTGCCTTTGCATGAGTAGCGGGCATGAAAATCCTGCGGGACATCCTCGGCATCATAAACCCTGATATCATCGGGGAGAAGGGAATTCATCCCAGAAACAATATTTGTGCAGGGTATCCCCGATGCAGTGCCAAACGAGAAGAAGTATTCATTTGCGTGAACTCCCCTGTCCGTCCTTGAACAGCCGTTTATTACGATATTCTCGCAGGTGAGACGCGACAAAACCCTTTCAATCTCGTTCTGTACGGCATTGGCATTGTTCTGCCGCTGAAAGCCGTGATATGCCGTACCTGCGAATGCACATCTTACCTTTATATTCCTCATGAAAAACTCCGGAACAGTCAGGGACAGATCAGAATACGATCTTCCCGATATTGAGCATGATCACTCCGCAGAAAAACAGCAGGGAAAGACACAGAACCGCATAGTCACTGCCGTCGGATACAAGAACACGCAGCTTTGTCCTTCCCTCGCCCCCGTTGTAACAGCGGCACTCCATAGCAAGCGCCAGCTCCTCCGCTCTGCGGAATGACGAAACGAACAGCGGTATCAGTATCGGGATAAGTGCCTTTGCGCGCTCGATGAGCGTTCCGCTGTCAAGCTCCGCGCCTCTTGCCTTCTGCGCGGACATGATCTTGTCGGTTTCCTCGATAAGTGTGGGTATAAAGCGCAGCGCAATGGTCATCATCATTGCAAGCTCGTGCGCCGGGAATTTTATCTTTTCAAGGGGTTTGAGCATCTGCTCGATAGCATCCGTAAGTGTGATGGGCGAGGTGGTATAGGTCAGCAGTGATGAACCGCAGATCAGTGCCACAAGCCTTATTATCATGAATACAGTGGTCTTTAGCCCCTGAACGGATATGTTTATCTTCCCTAAAAGGCTCACTACCGTAACACCGTCAATGAAAAACAGATTGAGCATGGATGTTATCACGATAACTGGGATTATCGGGCGCATACATTTTGCCATGAGCTTTACGGGAAGCTTTGATGCAGCGAATGCGATAATGAAAAAGACGAGGGGCACACAAAGTGCCGGGAATGTCTGAGCGGAAAAAAGCATAACGATGAATATGCCCGTTATTACCAGCTTGAACCTTGCATCCAGCTTGTGTACAGCGGAATCGCCGGGGAAGTACTGCCCGATAGTGATATCCTTAAGCATTCTCAGGTCTCCTCCCGTCAAGATATTCATTGATCGTTTTCAGCGCAAATTCCACGGTATATACATCGCCGCGTATATCAACGCCCCTGGAGCGCAGAATACTGAATATCCGCGTAACCTGAGGAACGGAAAGACCTATCTCCGCTATCTCATCCGCCCTCTTGAACACCTCGGGAGGCGTATCATAGCAGAATTTCTTTCCATGGTTCATAACAAGTATCTTCTCCGCAAAGCGGGCAACATCCTCCATGCTGTGGGAGACGACAAGCACCGTAGAACCGCTTCGCGTATGATATTCCTTTATCTGGTCGAATATGACCTCGCGCCCCTTGGGATCAAGTCCTGCGGTAGGTTCATCAAGGATCAGTACCTTCGGGCGCATAGCCATAACACCTGCTATCGCAACACGGCGCTTCTGCCCGCCGGAAAGCTCAAAGGGAGAGCGCTCAAGAAGGTCGCTGTCGAGACCTACGAGTTGTGCCGTACTGGTCACGCGATCCTTTATCTCCTCCTCGCTGAGCCCCATATTCTTGGGACCGAAGGCTATATCCTTGTAAACTGTTTCCTCGAATATCTGATATTCGGGGTACTGGAACACCAGCCCCACCTTGAAACGCACATCACGAAGCTTTACGGATTTATCAAAAATATCCTGTCCGTCGATATACACCTTGCCCGAGGTAGGCTTGATAAGGCCGTTGAAATGCTGTATCAGCGTGGATTTTCCCGAGCCGGTGTGACCGATTATCCCGACCAGCGTACCTTCCTCAATATCAAGATCCACATTGTCAACAGCAGTCTTTTCAAAGGGCGTGCCTATGCTGTATGTATATGTAAGCTTTTCCGTTTTTATCATCTGAGTATGTACCTTTATTTATTGATAAGCGAATAGATATAATCCGCCGCACTTTCCTCGTTGATTATGTGAAGGTCGGCATCAAAGCCCGCCTGCTTCATCGCATACATGAGCTGCGTGGACTGCGGGACATCGAGTCCCACCTCTTTGAGCTGCTCAACATTTGAAAACACATTCTCCGGCGAATCATCGAGGATGATCTTTCCTTCATCCATGACAACTACTCTGTCTGCCATTGCAGCCTCATCCATATAATGAGTTATGAGGATTATTGTTATACCATTTTCGCGGTTGAGCCTTCTGACGGTATTCAGCACCTCTCTGCGGCCAGCAGGATCGAGCATGGCAGT
>CAMHMM010000234.1 GCA_946186215.1 uncultured Ruminococcus sp.
TATCACACGGGCAAAGTTCACTACGGAAAGCACAATCGCGCAAAGTAAGGCAATACGGAATTCCTTGAAGATCACTCTGAAAAAATCCTTCAGCCTGATCTCATCAGAGGCCATACCCTGAATTACCAGCGATGATGTCTGCGAGCCGCAGTTTCCGCCTGTACCTGTGAGCATGGGCATAAACGCCACAAGAAGAGGTATTGCGGAGATCTGTGCTTCAAAATGATTGGTGATCGCGCCTGTTATGGTCGCTGAAAGCATCAGCACCAGAAGCCACACGATCCTGTTTGAAGCGTGTCTGAACACGCTTGTATCGAAATAGCTGTCCTCATTAGGAACGACAGCGCTCATCATTGCCATATCTTCGGCATTCTCATCACGGATGACATCCATGATATCGTCGAATGTGATGATGCCGACAATACGGTTTTCTTCATCGACCACAGGAACAGCCGCAAGGTCATGCTTTGAAAACAGCTTTGCTACCGATTCCTGATCCTCATGAGCACGCACGCTTACCACATTTGTGCCCATTACATTTTCTATTATCTCATCCGAATCAGCGACAACAAGATCGAGGAGCGAGACCTCCCCCACAAGCCGCTTGCAGTCTGTCACATAGCAGGTATATACCGTTTCCTTGACGATACCGACTGCTCTTATCCGGGTAAGTGCTTCCTTTACTGTATCCGTGCGGCGGAAATAAACGAACTCTGTCGTCATGATAGAGCCGGCGCTGTCCTCGGGATATTTCAAAAGCTCGTTTATCTGCTTTCTTTTCTCGGGATCAGCTGCTTTCAGGATCCTCATGACCACATTTGCAGGCATTTCCTCGATGATATCGACCGTATCATCCACATACAGCTCGTCAACGACTGCAATGAGTTCTTTATCCGTAAAGGCGTTTATAAGGACGACCTGCTGATCGGTGTCCATATAGGCGAATACCTCAGCTGCAAGATCCTTCGGAAGGATCCTGAAAACAAAGGTAAGCTCCCTTTCGCCGAACTCGTCATATTCTTCCAGGAGCTCAGCAAGAAGCCCGGCGATATCCGCGGGCATCATTTCACAAAAGCCGGTGCGAAGCTCACTGAAGGATTTCTTCTTTACCAGCTCAACTGCGTAACTTTTTTCCATATTTTACCCCTTTTCATAATCATAAATCATAAAAAGAGGCGCAGATGCTGCTTTTGTATTATCACACGCTCTGCAGTTTTAACCGGAAGGCTATTCTTCCGTTAAAGAACGGCGCAGAATAAAGTGAGCATACTTCGAGGTACTGCGCCGCTATTGCCGCTTTCCATGTATGCTCACTTCCTTTCATACTGTTTTAAAATTGTTCTGCACGGTCTCAGCAACCAGCAAGCCTTGCAGCATATGTAAAGTCAAGCTGCTCACTCCCGCGGTGCATCCTCCTCAGAGCTATCGCCACATCACAGATCAAAAGACATCTGCCGTTACCTTATACACATCAACAGGGATGCTGTCGCTCCTGAACGCGATCTGACCTATCTTCTCCGGCGAAACGCCGTTTTCAACACAGGCTGATATTATCGAATCTGCACTGAAAGTAACAGATTCACCCTCTGTATGCTCCGTACATTCCACCGATATCTCAGCGTCGTCAATGTACATGAGCATGGTTATCTTCGGGACACCGGATGTTCCGGAAAAGTCCCCGACTATCTCATACATTGCGGTAATGCAAAGAGTTTTGTAAAAATCTTCTTCAAAGCTCGTTCCGACGGAAAGATCGACCTTGCATGAGATCTCTCTGCCCATGGCCGCTGAATGCTCAGGCTCATAGGTCACGCTGTATTTCGGGTAGACATCGCGTTCCTCATAAGTCACAGCAGGAGTACCTGCCACTCCCGACGAATCATATGTAACCGTTTCGGTGATCGCTTCGGTAGCAGGCTCGGTCTCGTTGATTATCACATCCGATATCGTGATATCCTCAACAGGCTCTGCCTCAGCTTCTGTATTTTCGACTGCCAGCTTCTGCACGGCTAAAAATTCTCTTCCGCCTCCAAGAAAATACCAGCTTCCCGCCGCAGCGATGCACACAACTGCCACAGCTGCGACCATGACCATCTTTGTACTGCTTTTCTTCTTTTCAACAGGAGCATCAGGCGTTTCTTCGGGAATTTCCTCCGACTTCGACTCTGCGATCTTGGCTATCTTCTCTTCTTTCAGAGCACGGCGATCTGTTTCTGTCTTTCTGTAAGTGATATCAGCTGCCACAGCGCCCGCAGAAACGGAATCGCTGGAAACAGATGAAGGTATCTCATGATCTCCGAGGCGGATCATTTCAGGCAGATCTTCAAGAGCAGCTTCCGCAGCTGATCTCAGAAGCTGTGCCTTTTCCATAGGCGACATACTGTCACCCAAAGCATCCATCTCGTCGCTGTAATGTTCAAGGAGAGTATCTGCCGCGGAAGCCGCCGAATTGTCGGTGACCACATCGGAGACGAAACCCGTAACATCAATATCGTTATCGCCGTCGTCGTCATCAGAATAGATAACAAACTCTCTTTTATCTACCACAGCACCGCATGAAGGACAGAATTTAGAATCAGCATAGAGCTCAGAACCACAACTCGAACATTTTGGCATAATCTATCCTCTTGTCATAAATCTCTGATAAGCTGTCCATGTGCCGCCGGGAGCAAGCTCCTCATAGCCTGTCTGATCCGAGGGAAGATCAAGATTGGGCGCATTTACCTGCGCCGTCATAGGCTCGGGGCAGAAATAATTCATAAATCCCTCGTGATTCCATATAATAAAGTATCTGTACTTTTCATCGACCTCGTTGAGTATCTGCTTTCCGCTGGCCAGATCGGTCATAACAGTTCCTCTGAAGGGCTTGCCATCTATCACAAGCGGTTCGCAGGAATACATATCATTGCAGATGTCACGAAGCACGGGGCAAGTTCCGTCAATATACTGTCTGTCATAATCCGAAAGAGACAATCTTTCTCCGGTAGGGAGCCAGCGCTCCTTGTTGAACACGATATTCTCTCCGACAGGTACCCTGAGCCTTACATCTTCCTGCTTGGCACCGTCCACAAAGGGTGCGTTTATGGTAGTATGCGTAGCAACGCTTACAGGGAGCTGCCTTTGTGAATCATTTTCAAGCGTTACAATGTGTCTGAGTCCCTCACCTGATACCTCTACCCTTATGCGTATAGTGAAATCAACAGGGAATACAGAATAGAAAAAGTCATTTTCATCGTATACATACACATTCTCAACGAATGCAGTGTCGCCCTCGGTACCCATCTTGGAAACGGAATAAGCGCGCTTCTGAACAAATCCGTGGATATGGTTCCCGAAATCAGCTTCATTTACGGGAAGTCTGTAAAGCGCATCGGATGTGCGGAGAATACCCTTATCAAAGCGATTGGGCAGATAAAGGGTAGGAAGCCCCCATATCTCGGGAGAATTCATTATTTCAGAAAGTCCCACGCCGCTGTTATAGCGAAAGACTTCTATATTCCTTTTCTCATCAGTAAAGCGCAGAACATTTGAGCCAAGACCGGGCATAACTATCGCACGATACCCGTCCGAGCGGAGCTCTACCGCTCTTGCGCCCTTGTGATCGATATATTCAGCACTTGTATTCATTGGGATCACCTTATTTTCTGATCTTCAGAGATATGTCAAACACCTTTGCGGAATGAGTGATAGCTCCGGAGGAGATTATATCCACGCCTGTTGCGCTAACTCTTCCCACAGTATCTATGTCTATGTTGCCGGATGCTTCAAGAACGGCTCTGCCTGCACATACCTTAACGCACTCGGTCATTTCCTCAACGCTCATATTGTCGAGCATGATAACATCAGCGCCGCAGCCGATAGCTTCAAGCATATCGTCCATAGTGCGGGCTTCTACCTCGATCTTTGCCATGTGGCCGATCTTTGAGCGGAGAGCCTTAACAGCGCCGCTTATAGAGCCGTATGCATCAATATGATTATCCTTGAGCAT
>CAMHMM010000235.1 GCA_946186215.1 uncultured Ruminococcus sp.
GTGCGCCCGGATATGAAGTTCGTTGTGGGCGGCGCAGTTCTCACTCCCGAATATGCAGAAAAGATAGGCGCGGATTTCTACGCAAAGGATGCTAAGCAGACAGTTGATGCCGCAAGAAAGGTATACAACTGCGAATAAATATGAACATAAACAGAAAGGATGTATCATCATGCCGTTTATCAATGTAAAGACCAACACTGCAGTCGATGCAGACGATATGGACAAGATCAAATCATCACTGGGACAGGCAATAACCGCCATCCCAGGCAAATCCGAGAGCTGGCTCATGGTGGGCATAGAGCCCTCATATGCGCTCTGGTTCAAGGGCACTGATGCCCCCGCCGCTATGGTAGAGGTATCGGTATTCGGAGGTGCTTCGTCCTCCGCCCTTTCCGCACTTACCGGAAAGATCACTGATATACTGAGCAGTACCCTTTCCATCAGCCCCGACAGGATATATGTAAAATACTTCTCGACAAATGACTGGGGCTGGAACGGCTCGAATTTCTGATGAAATTCTGATATCAGATAATGCCGGATATCGTAAATTAACATAACTCTTCGATCATGATCTTCTCAACTGAGCGGAAAGGCATCAAAAATGCAGGATAAATTCTATGATACCAATACAGGCGGCAGGATCCCCACAGGCCTGCCGGGCGGCTTCTTTATCTATGAAGCCGAGGGAGACGAAAAGATACTCTTTGCCGAGACAAATGTTGTGCGTATGTACGGCTGTGAGACCTTTGAGGAATTCATGGAGTATGTGGGCGGCTCATTCAGGGGGATGGTACACCCCGACGAGCTCCACAAGGTAGAAAACCAGATACAGGCGCAGACCATCCTCGGTGAAAAGCGCCACGACTATGTCCGCTACCGCATCGTGCCCAAGAACGGAGAGATCCGCTATGTCGAGGATTTCGGCCACCTTCTCCACTGGCTCGACGGCAAGAGCTTCTACTATGTATTCATCGTGGATGTGGATAAGAACGAATACTTCAACCGAAACCGCAACTCCTTTGCCGAGGCCGAGATACTCTCCAGAAACCTTGAAACGGACTCTCTTACCGGGCTTTTCAATATGTCATTTTTCTACCACAAGGTGCAGATGACATTTTCATCCCCCGAGGGGCGCAGACAAGAATTTGCCATAATACACTTTGATATATCAAACTTCAAGCTTTTCAATGAGCGTTACGGCTTCAAGACAGGCGACGAGCTCCTGTGCGATATGGCAAAGGTCATAAGGTTGGTATTCAAAAACGGAACAGTTGCACGGTTCTCGGATGACCATTTCTTCGTATGCATAAAGGGAAACAGAGAAAGTGTCCTGCCAATGGTGGAAGAGGTACACAGGTGTATGCTTCTTTCTGAGGATGTCAACAAGAAGGTACGCACAAAGGCGGGCATCTATTTCGTGGATGACCGCTATGCCGAGGTAGGTCTTGCCTGCAACCACGCACGCCTTGCCTGCAACAGCATAAAGAACCGCCACGATATCAGCTGGTGCATCTATGATGACCTGCTGCGCGAAAAGCTGCGCAGACAGCAGTATGTGGTGGATCATATAGATGAGGCTGTCGAAAACGGTTATATACAGGTATTCTATCAGCCTGTGGTAAGAGTGCGCACAGGCGATATATGCGGCTATGAAGCCCTTGTCCGCTGGATAGATCCCAATATCGGGATGCTCAGCCCCGCCGACTTTGTGGAAACCCTCGAAGCAGTTCCATCTGATACATCTTATCGACACCTATGTTATCAGAAAGGTCTGCGAGGATATCAAGGCGCTTGAAGCGGCAGGCGAACCCGTTGTGCCCGTTTCCGTAAATATATCAAGGCTGGATTTTGAGCTTTGCGATATCTTCGGCATTATCGAGGAGACACGCCGTAAATATGATATCCCGCGGGATATGATAGATATTGAGATCACCGAAAGTGCCCTCAATGACAATGTACACCACATCAAGTCACAGTGTACGAGGATGCGATCTCTTGGCTACCATATATGGCTGGATGATTTCGGGAGCGGATATTCATCTCTCAACACCATAACCGAATATGATTTCGATGTGCTGAAGCTGGATCTGATCTTTCTGAGAAGCCGCAGAAACAACGACAAAACAGGCAAGCTGATGGAATTCATCATCAGGGGAGCATCCGAACTGGGGCTCACATCTCTGTGCGAGGGCGTAGAGGATGAGGAACAGTATCAGTTCCTGCGGTCGCTCGACTGCGAGCGGGCACAGGGCTATTTCATAGGAAAGCCCATGCCGATGAACGAAACAAGAGCCTACACTCTGGCACACGGAAGAAAGTGGGAAGCATATCCCCGCGAAGGATGATCATATGAGCAAAGGCAAAATAATCGGACTTATCGTACTGCTGCTGGCAGCTGCTGCGGCAGTATGTGTACTGCTTCTTTCCCGCACGGCCGCACCCGCAGAAGCGAAACCTCTGCCGCACAATCCCCTTTCCGATGAGGTATTCTGCGCCGATCCCACATCAGTTGAATACAAGGGCAGACTGTATGTCTACGGCACCAATGATTCGGAGCAGTTTGAGGCCACATCAAAGGATACGGAAAACACCTACGAAAAGATCAATTCCTTCGTGGTGTTCTCCACTGATGATATGGTCAACTGGAAAAACGAGGGAACGATAGATGTTAAGGCCATCGCTCCGTGGATAACCAATTCATGGGCACCCTCGGTGATATCCCGCAGGGAATCCGACGGAAAGACGCATTTTTATATGTATTTTTCAAACAGCGGCATGGGTGTCGGCGTTATAACCGCCACCGATCCATTAGGCCCCTGGGAGGATCCTCTGGGCAAGCCCTTTATCACAAGCGTCACAAAGGGGCTCAAAAACTGCCCTATCCCCTTTGATCCTGGCGCTGTGATAGATGAAAACGGCACAGGCTGGCTCTCATTCGGGGGCGGCAGGGCAAAAAATGCCACTGAGGATATGCCTGGCACTGCAAGGATAGTAAAGCTGGGCGATGATCTTCTGAGCTTTGACAGCGAATTTGCCGAGATACCCGCACCATATTTCTTCGAGGCAAGCGAGCTCAATTACATCAACGGCACCTATGTCTACACCTACTGCTCCGACTGGAACAATCACCTTCTCGGCTGGCACAAGAACAAGTACGGCATTGATGCCCCCTCCACGGCCTCTATGGTGTATATGACCACGAAAACTCCCCTCGATACGGAAAGCTGGGAAATGAAGGGCGAATACTTCTGCAATCCCGGTCTTGCGGGCTTTGACTATTCAAACAACCACACTCATCTGCAGAAATTCGGCGGACGCTGGTTCATCCTCTACCACACGATGATCCTCAAAAGCAAGCTGGGCTACAAGGGTGGTTTCAGAAGCATCTGCGCCGATGAGATAACAGTGGATGAGCAGGCAGTGACCATAGAAAAACGAGGCGGCTCGGCAGACGGAGTTATCGAGCCTGTCGAGGGAAAAAAAGAATTTTTTTGAAAAGATCACCGACGGGCTGTCGTGACACTGCTCTGACGGATATGACGGACGGGGAAATATGAGAATTATTATCGTGCGCCACGGTGAACCTGATTATGCAAGAGACTGTCTCACCGATAAAGGGCATATACAGGCGGCTGCGGTCGCCGAAAGGCTTAAAGACGAGGGAATAGAGGAGATCTATGCCTCGTCCATGGGGCGTGCCCGCGAGACTGCAGGGTACACCGCAAGGCTTCTTGGCATTGAAGATGTGAAGATACTGGATTTCATGCATGAGCTGGACTGGGGCAGCACAGACGGACAGAAGCTGCCGGGCGGCGGCTCCCCATGGGAGATAGCCGACAAAATGGCAGCCAATGGACAGAGCCTGCACACAAACTGGGAAGAACTGGATTATTTCAGCAAAAACATCGTCACGGAAAATGTACATATGGTGGAGCAGGAAACGGATAAATGGCTCGCCACACTCGGCTACAGGCGTG
>CAMHMM010000236.1 GCA_946186215.1 uncultured Ruminococcus sp.
GCTATAGTCTGATTCATATGTACCTCTGCGGCACAACGCCGCATTTATTTAGTTCATTTTTATTTTTCGGAATTGGCCGTCTTTTTCAGATACTCAAACGCCTGTCTGATATTCGACACGCCGATGATGCCGATGCCATATTCACGGGGATCGAGCCCCCGCAGCGATGTCTTCGGCACGATGCACACGGAAAATCCCAGTCTTGCCGCCTCGTTTATTCTCTGGGAAATATTGGAGATGCTCCTCACCTCGCCGCCCAGTCCCAGCTCACCGAATGCGGCTATCTTTTCGTTTATCGGCATATCCGTCAGGCTGCTGTAAAGCGCGAGTGCCACGGGAAGATCGGCTGCGGGCTCATCAAGGCGAAAGCCGCCGACCACATTCACATACACATCGAGAGTACCGTAGAAAAGGCCGCCTCTTTTTTCAAGCACCGCAAGGATTATGGCAAGGCGGGAAAAATCAAAGCCCTGCGCAGTGCGGCGCGGCGCGGAATAGCCTGATTTGGTAACTAGCGCCTGTATCTCGGCAAGTATTGGACGGCTGCCCTCCATGACACAGCCCACCGCACAGCCCGATACTCCCACAGGCCGCCCGGAGAGAAACAGCGCCGAGGGATTGGGCACCTCTGCGAGCCCCTTGTCCGTCATATCAAACACGCCTATCTCATTAGTGGAGCCGAAACGGTTTTTCACCGCTCTGAGCAGGCGGTAGGACTGATTTCTCTCGCCCTCGAAAAACAGCACTGTATCAACGATATGCTCCATCACCTTAGGCCCTGCGATAGCGCCGTCTTTATTGACATGGCCGACGATGAATATGGGTATCTCGAGTTCCTTGGCCAGATGCATGAACATATTGGAACATTCCCGCACCTGTGTTATACTGCCAGAGGATGAAGCGATATCGCGAATATTCATGGTCTGTATCGAGTCGATTATGACGATATCCGGCTGGGTTTCCCTTATGGAGGAGCAGATGGAGAGAGTATCCGTAGAGCTCAACAGAAAGAGCTTATCACCGCTGACACCGAGCCTGTCTGCGCGGAGCTTTACCTGTCTGGCGCTTTCCTCGCCGGAAACATACAGGATTGAATGCTCCTTTCCGAAATAGGTGCATATCTGCAGCAGAAGTGTGGATTTGCCTATGCCGGGCTCGCCGCCCAGAAGCACAAGGGAGCCCTTGACAAGGCCGCCGCCAAGCACTCGGTTGAGCTCGCCGCAGCCCGTGGAATAGCGTATCTCCTCATCCGTACCCACATCCGAGAGCTTTTTGACGGGCATCGCTCTTGCACTCTGTGTGGTCTTTGTTGTTTTAGCCGATACATCTATAACATCCTCGGCAAATGTGTTCCACTCACCGCAGGAGGGGCATTTTCCGTTCCACTTCGGCGACTGATAGCCGCACTCGGAGCATATATAAACTGTTTTTAATTTCATCTGTATCACCGTATCACAAATACTTTCTGATGATATTATACACATTATTATATTTATTGTCAACACAAATAAAAAGCCACTGCCCGGTCGGCAAGGCCGACAGCTGCCCGTAAGCTGATTTGAACTGCAATATTAGTTTGAAGCTCGGAACTATTGTTTTCCTGCATATCGGTATTGTTCGACCGGCAAAGCCAACAGCCGCCCGTTCGCTATTTTGTGTGAAACCGTTTATTCGGAGCTCGGAGCTTTTATGCCGACGATCATTTTTCATTCAAAGCGCTGCGGTCATATTTTCGGCATTCTCTGCAGATACTGCTCCAGCATCTGTGTCACCTTTTCGGGCGGATCGGTCATACCGCGGCTCACCCAAAGTGCAGTCACATTCCACACGGCACCGATATTGAACATCATGAGATAATCGGCATCAGGCCCGTCAAAGAGGGATACAGAGGGGGTTAGCTGCGAGAGGCGGCTTTCCCTTAGCTGCGGGAGATATTCATTGGTACACTGCAGGATGATATGGAACATATTGTTCTTTCCCAGCAGCA
Source organism: uncultured Ruminococcus sp. (assembly GCA_946186215.1). GTDB lineage: Bacteria > Bacillota > Clostridia > Oscillospirales > Ruminococcaceae > Huintestinicola. The sequence goes on from CAMHMM010000236.1 coordinate 1,988, forward strand.
TCAGCAGCTCACGGTTCCTGTCGGCAAACGAAAAAGCGGTGGTGAGCATATCACCCTGCGTGGTGCTGACTATATCGAAATATTCGCCGACGGTGCGCTTTATCATCGAGCGGAGGACATCGTCCTTTGATTTGAAATTACGGTAAAAGGTCTTGCGGGCGAGACGGGCTTCGAGGATTATCTGCTTGACGGTTATCTCGCTGTACGGATATTGGTGCATCAGGGCGAGCAGTGCCTCTGTTATCTCCGCCTGTGAGCGGACTGCAGACGGGTTGGTCGATTCGGTCATAGACACCTCCAAAGTGACACATTTTCGCAAAATCGTGTATCTTTTGCAGATCGTATTGACATATGTCTGATTTTATTATATCATAAACACATAAAAAACACAAGCAGGCTGAGCTTGCACCCTCCCGTACTCTCTTTTGTAGGGAAACGCTTATCAGTGGCTCGGAGCTTTTATGCCTACTATTAACACCGCAGTTACCCGGTCGGCAAAGCCGACAGCTGCCCGTATGTTTATTTGTGGCTAACCTTTCAATAGCAGCTCGGAACTTTTATGCCTACTATTAACACCGCGGTTACCCGGTCGGCAAGGCCGACAGCTGCCCGTTCGCTATTTTGTAGGGGAAAGCTTATCAGTGGCTCGGCGCTTTTATGCCCGCTTTGTCGTTTGCGGCTTGGAACATGATGCCTGCGGATGATATCAGAACAGGATAAGGAGAATCAGAATGCTTGAATTAAGACCTTTTATACCATCGGATGCACAGACGATAATATCATGGACGGGAGACGAGACTGCCTTCCGCAGATGGTGTGCGGACAGATACGATCATTATCCGATAATTCCAAATGATATGACCGCACAATATGATGAAGCCGGAAAGTCTGGGCGTTTTTTCCCGTACACTGCCTGTGAGGACGGCGTTCCCGTTGGCCATCTGATCGTAAGATACCCCGGTGAGAATATGAAGACTGCCCGTCTTGGCTTTATCATCGTTGATCCGTCCAGACGGGGAAAGGGTATCGGCAGGGAAATGATAAAGCTTGCGCTGAAAGTGTCTGCCGAAAGGGACGGGGCTGAAAACGCCACACTCGGAGTATTTGCCAACAACGAAGCTGCTCACAGGTGCTATCTCGGGGCGGGCTTTACGGATGTTGCCGGTGCTGAGGAGGAATACTACCACATTTTCGACAAGGACTGGCTGTGCATCGAGATGATGTGCAGGATAAAAGAAAGCGCAGAATGAAAGACTTATCCTGCTCCTGCCGCTGATATATTTTCACAATATGGAAGAGCTGACAGCCTGAAAATGCCTTGTTTCCGAAGGTTTAGATGTATAAAAAGCGATTATACACAACCGCCCCGCCGATGATCTTTACCGATCATCGGCGGGGCAGTGAGTTTTTCTGTAAAATAAAAGCGGCCTTTTCAACCGTAACACTTATATGTGTTATTTATGCTGTTTTCACAGCTTCCATGCAGGATTTTCCTCTCTTGAAAGTATCTCGGCATACAGCTCCAGCTTGCCCTTGTGTCTTTCAGTAAGAGTGCGGAACACATCTATAAGGCGCAGCTCATCCCCTGAAAATTCCGGTCTGCTCATTCCCTGACGGTGCTGAGTGCGCCCTGCGATATAATCAAGGGAAACATCATACAGCTCGGCTATATTTATGGCAATGTTCATCGGCAGCTCGCTCTCGCCTGTCTCATATCGGCGGTACTGGGTAAGATGAAGGAACAGCTTGTCTGCGACCTGCTTCTGTGTCAGATCCTTGTCCTCCCGCAGATCCCTCAGACGCTGATACACTGCCACACAAACCGTCTCCCTTCAAAATCACACAAAATTGCATATATGTGTTTAGCTGTTTTATACAATTATAGTATATCTGACTGATTTGTGTTGACAAATTATATATTATGTGTTATATTATATATTAGATACACATATTTGTGTTTTTGTATATAAGGAGCACAGGAATGGC
>CAMHMM010000237.1 GCA_946186215.1 uncultured Ruminococcus sp.
GCGGGAAACCGCCCTGCTGAGGATAGCCGCCCTGCTGCGGGAAACCGCCCTGCTGGGGGAAACCGCCCTGCTGGGGGAAGCCTGCGGGCTGTCCGGGATAACCCTGCTGTGCGGGCTGTGCAGGCTGACCGGGCTGTGCGGGTGTGTTGCGGAAGCCGTTTACATCTGCCTGAGGCTGTCCGCCCTGCTGCTGTGCAGGCTGCTCATAAAGGAACTTGGGATCAGCTGTGTTGGGATGAGCCACAGAAGGCTTGGAATCAGCGCTCTCGGGCTCAAAGAAGGGATTGCTCTCGTCAAAATCAAAGCCGTTGACGAACTCTGCAGGAGCAGCAAGCTCGGGTGCCTTTTCAGGAGCAGCAAGCTCGGAAGCGGGCTTCTGCTCGGTAGCGGAAACTGCAACAAGTGCAGCTGTGTTGGCATCGTCTACCTTGTAGAGGAGCTTGAGAACATCAGCGGGGATCTCGGTAACAGAGCTGTCGGAGATCTTGATGTTCATGATCTGCTCTGCCTTTTTCTTTCCGGAAAGTGCGAGAGATGCGATAGCAACCTCGGGCGCAGCCGCAGTATCATAGGCATCCTTTGTGATGCGGGGGCTTGTAACGCCTGTGATCATTTCCTTTGTGGCAGTGAGGATAACACAGAGCTCATTTCCCTCGTCCTTAAGATAGGGCTTCTTTTCAGAAAGTGTCTGCGCATAGTCCTTAGCTATGTTATACAGTGCATTGATTTCCATAAATCTTCGGTTTTCCTTTCTGTTTTTATTTTATGTGCCTTGCGCACTAAGGGTAAAACCTTTTCGCGGGACGGTGTCACTCGCTCTTTTTGTTGAGGAGCTGTGCCTTTCTTTCCGCTGCCTTCTGCTTGTTTTCTACGATAAGCTGCTTTAATGCATTGAGGTTCTCGGGAAGCAGCTCTGTATCATAAATGCAGGAAAGGGAGATATCATCCTCTGTGCCTGCGTGTGAACGCATGGTGATCTGCTTTATCATCACATCCTCGAATTCATCGCCCTTTACGAGCTGTGTTGCAAGTGCAACATGATAATCGAGGAACCCGTTTTCGTGGGGGAATGTGGTGTAAAGTCCGTCTGTGGAGGCAAACATGGCGATAAGCTTTTTGCCTTCTACATAAAAGCTGTTGAACATGGACGATGCGTTGGCATTGCACATGGATGAGGTGATGTTCGCAGGTGCGGACTCATCGTAATTCATGGGAAGAGATGCATTCTCGCCCTCATAAATAGCCACAAGGCTTCCGTCACCGAGCTGTATGCCGAAGGAAAAGCCTCTGCCCATTACAGCTGCAACAAGTGTTGTGCCGTAGTAGGATTCGGGATTGATAGCGGCAAATTCCTTGTCGGAGAATGCCTTCTTTTCCTCTATCGTAACAGGGTTGCTGTCAAGGTGAGCCTTTACCTTCTCATTCCATACGGAAATGATCTGCTTTTCCATATTCTTGATGACCATTTTATGGTTCTTGGGGAAATTCGCCTCAAAATCATCGGCATCCTCATAAAAACGGTCAACAGTTTCAAGAGTGGCCTCCACCGCAAACTGCGAGCCCATATTGCTCCTGAAATGTTTTTTGCTGCCGTGGCCGTCTGCTACGACACAAACAGCGTATCTTTCGCCGACTCTGCAAGAAGATGCATCCTGGCACACAAGGCCTCTTGCCTCATGGCTCGCACCTTTTACAGAATGGCTGAACCCGTTGAACATACGCAAACAATACTCCCTTCGTTGATCTGCGGTAAGCTATATGCTGATCCTGTTTTACCAGCCTGTGTCAAAGGAAACAGTATCGTTTTCGTCCTGGTTGTTGACAAATTCCTGGATCTGCTGTCCGAGAAGCTTCTGCTTAGCCTGGAATACATCCTCAGAGCCGAGCTCGTCGCCTGTTTCGTCGGAAAGAGTCATACTCTTGGAACCGATCTGGGATGCAGTTACGGCAACTACCTTGATCATCTGAGCGAGCTGATTGCCGGAATATGCATGAACAACGGTGTCCTTGGAGCCTGTGAACTCTGCCAGCATATCGTCGTTTGCTTCGCTTCCGATACCCAGTGCAGCCTTCAGACCGAACTTGTACCAGCTGTTTGCCTGAAGTGCTTCAAGGCCTGCCTTGTAGTCATCCGAAGGATAACCGTCGGTCATAAGGAAGATAACGGGAGCAAATGAAAGTGAGGGAGAATTGAGGTAGCTGTTTCTTGACATTCTCGAAGAAAGCTCCTTGAATGCCTCGCCCATGCTCGTAACGCCGTCTGCACGGAGTCTCGACCACTCAAAATCCTCAATGGAAATAGGCTCGGAATACATCCATGAAACATCGGTGGAGAAGGTGAGAACTGCAACCTTTACATCGGTATCAGCCTCGCCGACACGCCTGATCTCGGGTATGAGCTCTTCCATAACGGTGTTGAGCTCACCTATCTTCTTTCCTCTCATACTGCCTGATGTATCGATGAGGAAGAAAATTACAAGACTCTTCTTGGAGACCTCCATAGCCGAAAGGGGATCGTCATCATCAAAATCCAGAAGATCATCTACCTCAGTATCGGGAGTCTTGATCTCCTTTTCCTCAGCGGATTTATTCTTATTCTTACTCATAACAGAAAAACTCCTTGTCAGTTAATATCGCTTTATTTCAAGAATGATCAGATCTTAGCCTGGATACCGCCGCCAAAATCGATCTCCAGTCCCTGCCATACCGGGAAGCCCTTTCCGGGGGCGATCTCGTAATCTTTTCCGTCGGGCATCTTTACCGTCCATGTCTTGGTGGAGGTGTTCTTGATGCCGAGCATTCCGGCTTTGAGCTTATTCTCCACAAGCTCGCCTGCAACGCTCATGAAATCGTCGGAATCCTTATCGATCTCGCACTCGTAAATGCGGCATCCTACATAGAGGGGCATACGGTAATCCCTGTCGGAGAAGCCGAGTGAGGAAAATTCCATTCCGCACTTGGGGCATCTGAAGGTCTTTTCGTCGGTCTTTACAAACATCGAAGTGAAGTTCGTTCTTCCGCAGCCGCACATGATGATCTCGGAACGCAGGCGGATGAAGAGCTTCTGCCACTCGTTCTCGATTATTCTCTTGTTGGGTTCGGCAAGGCCGACTGTGAATGACTGGATGAAAGCATCCTTTATATACTGGGGATACAGTCTCCAGAACTTGATAACATTGTCGTGGATGCCTCTTACAGGTCTGTTTGAAGCGTCCTCGGGATCATAAACAAATACCGCATTGGAGCCGTAGTGCTTGAGCTCGGAGGATTCGGTAAGGCATATATCCTTTACCACCTTCTCGCCCTCCATGGGATCTCCTCTGAAGAGGAGCTTGAAGAGCACTACTGCAAGCGAGTATTTATCCGTCTGTACATTTGGCTTTGCAACTCCGCGGACGATCTCGGGAGCCATATATCCGGGCTTACCGCCGATACCGAAGTTGCTGCCGTCAGGAGCTATGTTGTCGCAGTCGCAGACCAGGATAGCGCCTGTGTTCACATTGATGAAGAAACCGCCGTCGTTCAGGTCCTGATAGCTCTTGCCGGAGCGGTGGAGCTGCCTGAATGCGTTTACGATGTTGATGATGGCCGTTACCATCGCATAAAGGCTCGTGAACCTTACAGGACGCTTTGTGGCTCTGCCTGTCAGGGGATCCACTTCAAGCTTGTAGGTGTTGAGAATATCAACGAATGAATCGAAGCTTGCGGGCTTGAGCTCCATGAGGTAGCCGAATGTTCCGTCCTCATTTTCCTTTGTAAGGTACTTCGGCCACAGGAACTTGTTGCTCGGTGCGCCGTCGTTTATATTGTCCTTGATGTTCTTGCGGAAATCCTTCGGTCTCTTGATCTTGTCAACATCGTACCATTTCAGAGCCCATTTCATTCCGTTGAACTCTGCAAGATAAACGATACCCTGACCGCCGCTGCCGATAACGCTGAGTACTTTGGCCTTGCCGCCGTACTCCATCTC
>CAMHMM010000238.1 GCA_946186215.1 uncultured Ruminococcus sp.
GGCATGGCAGTTCCGAGCCACAAGCGAACCTTTACCCACAAATCAGCGCACGGGTAGCTGTCGGCCTTGCCGACCGCCAATTTGACTAAAAAAGCCGTCAACATTTCTGCTAATTATATAAAATTTCCGATTGACAGACCATTATCATTTGTGCTATAATAGAAAGGCCGCTTGGAACGGGTATGTGTATCCTGTGATACATCAATATCAGGCAATGGCTCTGATAACCCTTACAGCGAGTTTATAAGAAAAGGCAGGTGCCTAATAATGTACGCAGTTATCGAAACAGGCGGAAAGCAGTATCAGGTAAAAGAGGGCGACGAGATCTTTATCGAGAAGCTCGATGTTCAGTCTGATGATACCGTTACCTTCGACAAGGTAGTAGCAGTCGGCGGCGACACTCTTAATGTAGGAGCTCCCTATGTAAGCGGTGCAACTGTTGAGGCTAAGGTAATCAAGAACGGCAAGGCTAAGAAGATCACTGTTTTCACCTACAAGCCCAAGAAGGGTTCTTCCCACAGAAAGATAGGTCACAGACAGCCCTATACAAAGGTTAGGATCGACGCTATCAAGGCATGATAAGCGCTCGCTTCTTCCTTACGGATGAGGGTACGCCCGCAGGGTTTGAAGTGGAAGGTCACGCAGGCTGGGCGGAAAGCGGAAAAGATATCGTCTGTGCATCAGTCTCATCGGCAGTGGAGCTCGTATGCAACACCATCACCGATTTTTACGGTATAGATGCCGATGTCAGAGTGGATGACAGAGGGAAGATATCCCTGCTTCTTCCGGAGATCCATGAGCCGGATGAACATTCGGCAAAGCTGATCTTATCGCTTGTCTCTCATCTTGAAGCCATTTCGGATGAATTTCCGAAAACCATCAGAATAGAAAATCATCCCCGAAAAAGGAGGGTTAAGAAATGATCCGCATTTCAATGCAGTTTTTTGCACATAAGAAAGGTATGGGTTCTACCAAGAACGGCCGTGACTCCGAGTCCAAGAGACTTGGCGCAAAGCGTGCTGACGGCCAGTTCGTAAAGGCAGGCAACATCATCTACCGCCAGAGAGGTACACACATCCATCCCGGCGTTGGCGTGGGCATCGGCTCCGACGACACTATCTTTGCTACAGTTGACGGTATCGTAAGATTCGAGAGACTCGGCAGAGACCGCAAGAAGGTAAGCGTTTACGCTGCTCAGTAATGATCTGATAAACACTACCCACCGCTCATGACAGCATGAGCGGTGCTTTTTTCACACCGGCCGCATCGCCGAATAAGCACAAGATCCTTTTTTCATGCGTATTTTTTCGTGTATTCTCACGTCTTCGGCAGGGAATACACATTTATTCAGCATTTCCCTTGACAAAGCAGGACTCGTGTGCTACAATAAAAGTTGATTTGCAGTAGCTTACTGCACTAATTCCACCTTGCTCGGGAGGGCATGATAAATGTATTACAAAAGCACAAGAAACAGCGCCTTGAAGCTTTCTTCCGCAGAGGCGATAGTAAAGGGTATTTCAGAGGACGGCGGACTTTTCGTTCCCAGCGAGATACCTTCTCTCACAATTGACGAAATAGTATCCTATGCAGATATGTCCTACCCTGAGCGTGCAGCAAGGATATTTTCTAAATTCCTCACCGATTTCACCGATGCAGAGCTCAGATACTGCACCGAAAGTGCATACAACGACAAGAGCTTTGCCAGCGCTTCCATCACGGAGATATCCCACCTTTTCGACGGCACCTATGTGCTCGAGCTGTGGCACGGCCCCACCTGCGCATTCAAGGATATGGCACTCCAGATACTCCCCTATCTGCTGACCACATCCATGAAAAAAACCGGCGTTGACAAGAAGGTAGTCATCCTTGTGGCCACCTCCGGCGACACAGGCAAGGCTGCACTTGAAGGCTTTGCTGATGTTGAGGGCACATCTATAATGGTATTCTACCCCGAAGACGGCGTTTCTGCAATGCAGAAAAAGCAAATGACCACACAGGACGGCGCAAATGTGAGCGTCTGTGCGGTAAAGGGCAACTTTGACGACTGCCAGAACGGCGTAAAGGCTATCTTCACCGATGCTTCGATCAAGGAAAAGCTCAGTGAGCAGGGAAGAGTGTTCTCCTCTGCCAACTCCATAAACTGGGGCAGACTCGCACCTCAGATCATCTACTACATTTCCGCATACTCAGAGCTTGTCAAAAACGGCGATATAAACGCAGGCGACAAGATAAACATCACCGTGCCCACAGGCAACTTCGGCAACATCCTTGCAGCATACTACGCAAAGAAGATGGGGCTGCCCGTAAACAAGCTCATCTGCGCTTCCAACTCCAACAATGTCCTGACTGATTTCCTGAAAACAGGCGTTTACGACAGAAACAGGCATTTCTTCACCACCATATCCCCCTCTATGGATATCCTTATCTCCTCCAATCTGGAAAGACTGCTCTATATCATGACAGGCGGGGATGATTCACGCATCCGCGAATGGTTCTCGGCTCTTTCCTCACAGGGCAGATACGAGGTATCCGAGGATGTGAAGGCACAGCTTGCAGATGAGTTTGCAGCAGGCTGCTGCGACGACGAGCAGACCAAGGCTACCATAAAGGAGATCTATGACAAGTACTCCTACACACTCGACACACATACCGCCGTTGCTGTAAAGGTGTATGAGGATTACCGCAAGGCAACGGGCGACAGCACAAGAACTGTCATTGCCTCCACTGCGAGCCCCTACAAGTTCGGCACAGCAGTGCTCGAAGCGATCACAGGCAGCGCTCCCGAGGATGAATTTGACAAGGTAGCCGAGCTCAACCGCGTTTCGGGCTATGATGTTCCCCGCTCTCTTGCCGAGCTCAAGACTAAGGCAGTAAGATTCACAGGCTCTGTGGACAAGGCGGAAATGCCCGCATTTGTCCTCGATACCATCGGAAAGATCTGATGAGCCTTTTCGCCCTTGCGGATCTTCACCTTTCCCTTTCCACCAACAAGCCTATGGATATTTTCCCGGGCTGGGAAGGACACACCGAAAGGATCCGCAAAAGCTGGACGGAACTTGTAAAGCCCGATGATACCGTGGTCTGCCCCGGTGATATATCCTGGGGGATGAATATGGAGCAGGCGCGTGCCGATCTGGATTTCATAAACGCACTTCCCGGCACCAAGATAATATCAAAGGGCAATCACGACTACTGGTGGAACACCGCTTCCAAGATGAACCGTTTTTTTGAAGAGAACGGCTTTTCCACGCTCCATATCCTGCACAACAATTTCTATCGGTACGAAAATTACGGGATATGCGGGACAAGAGGCTGGATAAACGACAACAGCGAGCCCTTCGACGCAAAGATCATCGCGCGGGAAGCACATCGTCTTGAAGCCTCTGTCAGGGCCGCGGCGGAAAGCGGGCTCGAGCCGCTGGTGTTTCTGCACTATCCCCCGCTCTTTGCCGATCAGCGCAACGACAGCATAATGGATGTGCTGCACAGATACGGCATAAAGCGCTGCTATTACGGCCATCTCCATGGAAGAGCCCACAGGCTTGCAGTGACCGGTATGGCCGAGGAGATCGATTTCCGCCTTATCGCAGCCGACTATCTGAAATTTATACCATATAAAATATTATGACCGCAGCGGTCATATGATCCGTCCGGATCTCTTGGTTTAAAATATCTAAATCTATTAACAAAATGTGTGCAGTTGCTGTGCAATGCTACAAATTCAAAAAAATGTGTAGAATTCACCTGTTTTATGTGTTATAATTAACTGTATATGTTTTGAAACTTTTGGAGGATGTTATAAATGAGCCTTAAAGCAACCAATCTTATTCAGCCCAACACCTATGAGGTACTCGTAGAGAGCACCGCAGAGGAATTTGAAAATGCTATCCAGAAGACCTATCTCAAGCAGAGAAACAGGATCTCCGTGCCCGGCTTCAGAAAGGGCAAGGCAACCAGAAAGATGATCG
>CAMHMM010000239.1 GCA_946186215.1 uncultured Ruminococcus sp.
CTTCTGATCTGTTACCTCATTGAGGAGCTCAAATGCGATATGGCCGTCATACTTTGCAAGATGTGCGGCGATCTGCTCCCAGAGAGCGATAAAACGGTCACGGTAAGCCTTGTCCTCAAAGAAGCCTGTTTCCTGCTCGCCGTCGTCAAAGGAGAAACCGGCAGTCTTGTGAAGATCGACGATGATATTCAGGTTATTTGCAATTGCGTTGTTAACGGCCTTTTCTACCCTCTCAAAGCCGCTCTCATTGTAGCTTCCGTCCTCATTTTCAAGGATATTGTAATCTATGGGCAGACGCACATGATCTGCGCCCCATCCGGAGATGATCTCAAAATCCTTTTCGGTGATGAAGTTGTCAAGAACCTCTTTGCTGTAATCGCACTGTGACATCCAGCCGCCGAGATTCACGCCCTTTTTAAATCCTGCCAGTTCTTTCATATTATACCTCCGTAACGGAAAGTGGATCCTTTAATCAATGATAACATTTTTGTAAATTCGTGATATATCATATATTTGTCATTATTGTCAAATATATGTCCATTACTTGCCCTCGGGAGTAAAGGAAATGCTTTTGTACTCAGCACACAGGGGAAGCTTGCTGTCATCAAATGCCTTGAGCCAGCCGTCAACGCCCTTGCCGCACCATGCATTCATCATTATCCTGCCCTCGGTGGAAGGGATGCTCTCGGTAGCGGTGTGTGCTTCTACGCCGTCCACATACCATGTGATGCTGTCCTTTTTCCATTCAAAGGCATAGGTGTGGAAATCCTCGGATGCATCGAAGCCCAGATCATACATGAACTCATGGTTTCCCTTGCTGTCGGTGAAGTAGTTGAACTGCACCTTTGTGGTGTCCTTGCCGAGTATCTCGATATCTATCTCATCCCAGGGATTTTCGTCAGAGGGGCCTGTGTAGGTAAAAAATGATGATACAACGCCGTCATTCTTTATAGCCTTCATTGTCACCTCATATTTGCCGTAGCCGAAGAAATCATTAGAACGGTATTCGCCGCCCGAGAAGGGCACTTCATCCTTTGGCTCTGCATCGCGGTCGATGAAAAGTCGCATAACGCCATCCTCAAAGCGCACATTGCTGTCTCGCCATGTGACATTGAACATACTGCCGTTGCACCAGCCGTCGGCTGTGTGGAAATTCGCCGCCGCACCTGCGGAAAGATCTACGGAAAGTGAGCCGTCAGCCGCCTGCACAGCAGCAGGGGCATCTGCAGCGGGAGCAGATGCTGCACATCCGCAGAATATTGTCATTACCATCAGCATTCCCGTGAGTGTTTTTCTGATACATGATCTTTTATTCATATAAGCACCTCTGATGTAGTGGGGTTCGTTCCTGTTGATGATATAATAGCATTTATGCGACGGGAAATAATATCATAATCCTGCACAAAATATCATAAATGAGTACCTATCGCCTCGCTCGAACGAAAATATCTTTCACGGTATCTGCTCGGTGTGAGCCCCGTATATTTCTTGAACACACTTATAAAATGGCTGTGGGATGAAAAGGCCAGGAAATTGCCGATCTCCACGGCAGTATAGTCGGTATAGCGCAGCATATTCTCCGCTGCCTCCACACGCTTTGCCATTATGTATTCGCTGACGGTAACGCCTGTTGTACTGTGAAAAAGCCTTGATATATAGGAAACGCTGAGCCCTGTGTGCCGCGCCAGATCCTCCGCGGTGATCTTGGTGTGGAGATTGTCATAGATGTAATCCATCGCCATGATAACGGGCTTGGAGCATATCTTCTTTTTGAGCTCCCTGTTCATCTTCTTTGTAAATTCAAAGATCGCGTCGCGGTGTATCTCGTGGAGCTCGTGCTCGCTTTTCGCCTTGTCCGCTCTTTGTATAAAGAGATCGCTGAGGGTATATGCCCGTTCGGGTTCCATGCCGCCCTCGATGCAGAACCTTGTTATAAGGGCGATAGTCACGATAAAATGATATTTGAGATTGCGCAGGGGATCATCCGAAAGCTTGCCAACATTACCGCTGCCGAGAGGTGTCATAGTCCGGCGGACATTCTCGATATCACCCATTTTTACATAATCGTAGAATTCAAACTCCTTTTCAATAGGTGCATGACTGATCGAATACTCTCTGTTGATAAACTGATTTATACTTAATTCATGTTCAATTTTACTCATAAGCTCACCCCGAAAAGTCATATTTTATATATTTTAACATATAAAACAAGCAAATGTCAACAAAATCATGATATTTTTGGCAATTTTCTGATATTATTTTCCCCCGCTATATGGTAAACTTTCCTTAAGATGAAGAAAGTAACAGAGCCGCAGACAGAGCCTCTCCGTCACACCTTTTATGCTGTTTGCCGCTCACGATTGATCAGGAGTGATCTTATGAAAAAATCCAGAAAAACAGCAGCTATGCTCGCTGCACTTTCAGTTGCAGCAATGACTACCGCCTGCTCTTCCGGCAGCAGCAGCACACCCGCTGACACAACTGCCGCAGCTACCACAACAGTCACCACCGAGGCTACAGAGCCCAAGGTGCTCGACGAAGAGGATGCAAAGGCTGTCGAGGAGATCGACATGGGCGATGAGGAAAAGCTTGAGAACGGCACTGTAAAGTGGCTCTCCTTCTGGGATCTCAACCCCGCAAACGGCAAGCCCAAGTCCGTTGAGCTGGAGCTTTTCGAGACAAAGTACGGCGGAAAGATCGAGTATGTTCCCACAACATATGAGACACGCTACAGCGACCTTTCCACAAAGGTTCTCGGCGGTGATTCCCCCGACCTCTTCCCTGCTGCTGACCTTGATACATTCCCCGGCAAGGCTATCAACGGTATGTTCGAGCCCTTCGATGATTATCTTGATTTCTCCACAGACGAATGGTCTGTCGGCGCAAAGAAGCTTTCTGATATGCATATGCTGGGCGGCAAGCACTATGTTTCCGTTGTTTCCACTGACGCAGGCTGCGTTTGCATCTACAACAAGAAGGTAGTTGAGGAAAACGGTCTTACCGATCCCGCAGAGCTTCTTGAAAACGGCGAGTGGGACTGGAACACCTTCAAGGATATGTGTATGCAGTTCTCCGATCCCGACAACGGCAAGTACGGCTTTGACGGTTGGTGGTTCGAGATCAACTTCCTTCTTACCACAGGTACACCCGTTATCGATGTAAGAGACGGCCAGATCGTGAGCCACCTCACAAGCAACGAGATGGAAAGAGCAGAGAACTTCATGCTCGACCTCAACCGCAACAATATTCCTCTCCCCAAGGCTGAATACAACTGGGTAGAGCAGCCTCAGAGAGTTTCCGAAGGCCTTACACTGTTCTATCCCTGCGGCATCTGGGCTCTCTATGAGACAGACCTCACCAAGTTCGGCGCAGAGGGCGATATCATGTTCGTTCCCATGCCCAGAGATCCCGAGGCTGATAATTACTACCTGCCCTCCGGCGTTGATGCTTATGCACTCTGCAAGGGCGCTCCCAATCCCGAAGGCGCTGCTGCATTCATGAGATGCAAGCTGGCAGCTGTAAAGGACGAGAATGGTCAGGCTATCGCTGAAAAGCAGTACCGCGAGGACTACGGCTGGACAGACGAAATGATTGATATGTGGCACACCACAAAGGAGCTCACCAATGAGAATCCTATCATCGACTTCTACGCAGGCGTTTCTCCTGATGTTTACAACCTCGTTCACAACCCCATCAAGGACACTTCCTACAACGGCAAGGACTGGTCCACAACCCGTGACGAGATCACAGGCGCTGTTGACACAGAGCTTGAAGCACTCAACAAGAAGATTGCAGAAGAGTTCTGATAAACTGTATCGCATATGCCCTCTCCTTCGGGAGGGGGCATTTTTCCTTGTTTGGCAATAAATTATCACTGTCAGGACAAAAGCAGCCGCTGAGTTCACAATGATATTTATATTAATCAAAATATCAAATAAAATATTTATTATCAGGTGTAAAAAG
>CAMHMM010000240.1 GCA_946186215.1 uncultured Ruminococcus sp.
GGTATGTGCGCTGCCATAAACTGCCGAAACCGCACCAAGCAGTGAATCCGTTGTGATCCCGAATATCTGTGACATGGGGACAAGCTGGGATATATCCGGCAGACCGTTGCCGTTTTCCCATTTGCTTACTGCCTGAGATGTAACAGAGAGCCTTTGCGCAAGCTCCTCCTGTGTCAGTCCGCATTTGCGGCGCATTATCCTTATATTTTCACCGATAGAAACTGTCATGGCCGTACTCCTTTGGATATGGATTACCAGGTAGGTTTTATAAAGATCGGTACCGTGATTACATATTACCATATCTGAGCCGGATAGTCAAACAACTTATTATTTTCCCGCACTCAACTGTTGGTTGAGCAGAATGCCCGGAGACGAAAAATACTCCCCACATCAAAAAAAGGAATAACAAAAACTGTCGGGCAATGATCGTCCGACAGTTTTTTAAGACCGATATTCAAAAGGTGGCAGGATGCAATAGCATCATTCCCTGTTTTTGAGCACCTCTGCTGGAGTTATCCTCTTTACCCTGAACACCAGAAGCTCATTTATGACAAGATAGATAATGAGCATAGCCGCGTAGATGATCACGACAAGCTTAGGCGAAAGTGCAATATCCATGCAGCAGGCAACATTTGCGATAAACGACGGGTAGATCATATCTATCACGGTTTTAGCCAGAGGAAGGCAGATAAGTCCGCCTGCTGCGACAACAGCAAGATTGCCGTTTAAGTACAGGCTCCTTATCTCTCTTGAACGGAAGCCGAATATCTTGATAAGGGATATGCCGAATGCCGAGCGGTCTATCATCACGCCCATCATCAGATACATTACCACGCAGAAGATGACCGAGCCTGCGATCATAAGAGTCCATATAAGTGTCTGCATCTGCTCGATGAATACTCCCGATGCACGCTCAATGTCATTTTTAGTTGTGATGCTGTAAAGTCTGCCCTCTTCTATGTCAAGCTCCTTATCCGAATAAACTGCATTGTAGTAGCTGTCCTCTTCGCCGAAAAGCTCGCACATACTCTCTCTGTCCATGAAGATGGTAAAACCGGGAGAATACTCGCATATATCCGTCACGATGAATGTGTAGCTTCTTTCTGCAGCCTCATCGGTAAAGGTAACCTTGTCCCCTGTTTTGTAGCCAAGTCTTTCATTTATCGAATTGTTGATCACTGCCTTGTTCATACTCTTTTCGGGGTGAGCATCGAAAAATCTGCTCTCACCATCAAGGCCTATCACCGTTACAGGCAGATTATAGCCCGTATCATAGGTGGAAAGATCCCTGACAAATGCCTTTTCACCGCCTGCAGGAGCTTCTTCCGTGGGGTATTTGTACAGATACATATACTCATACTTCGTATCCGCCGTATTCTTTATGCTCACATTGGTACACAGCGTATATGTGTTGCACCCCAGAAGTATGATAAGCAGCGAGAAGAACATTCCGAGAAGCACTGTAACAGCCGAACGAGCCTCGCGCACCAGCTGCCTTATGGCAAACATCGTCTTGAAATTCCTTGTCTTTATCCTGAACTGCCTTGCAGAAGCGCCGCTCTGCTCATTTCTCATAAGTGAAAGTGCTGTGCGGGAAAGCTTGCGGTCTATGACCAGTGCATTGACAAGTGCGCTCATAAGCGCAGGCATTACGAATACATATACCAGAAGATACGCCGGATAAACTATATCAAACTGCGGCAGGGAGAAATAATTGTAGCTGTCGCCCATCTGATCCTTTATGCCCATAGGTGTGAGAGCTGCAAGAAATCCGATCGCACCGCCGATGAAGGCAAGCAGCGTAGGCAGTGTGATATAGTGGCGCAGCAGATCGCGCTTTTTAACGCCCAGTGCGTACAGCGCTCCGATAACGCTCGATTCGCGCTCTATCTGATGCACTACGAAGACCGATATAACATACGCCAGAAGTATCAGCAGGATAACACCCGTGACAAGCCCTGCTATCTTGTTGAGCACAACATCGCCCGAAGCTGCATCTATGCGGATATTATCCGCCTGCTTTATAAAGGATGTGAGGTTTTCGATATCTATCTCAAACACTTTGTCCAGCAGCTCATCCATATCCTTTTTCAGATTGTCTGCACTGTCCCTGAATTCGCCCGTACCATCGCTGAGCTCGTTTGCGCCGTCGCGCAGCTCTTTTGTGCCGTCCGATAATTCCTGTGCGCCGCCCGAAAGCTCTTTTGCACCGTCCGAAAGCTCGTTTGCGCCCTTTCTGAGATCAGTGGTGCCGCTTCTCAGGGATGAAGTGCCGTCCTTGAGCTCCTTTGCGCCCTCTGAAAGCTCTGCCGCACCCTTTGCGGCACTGCTCACATTGCCTGTATATTCCGTTATGCCGTATTTGAACTCCATAAGACTGTCAAGACTTTTTCTGAGCTCCGTGATCTCCGGCTGTCCCGATATAGCTGCAAGACCGTCGAGCACCTCGCCGTAATTCTCTCTTGTGAGAGGGATATTCAGGCCGTATGATGAAAGTGAGGACTGAACTGTTGCAAGATAGCCGTCTATAAGTGCATCTGCGCCTGCGGAAAGCTGTGTTCCGTAGCTGTCGAGCTGCTTCATGCCCTGTGCCAGCTCATCTGCACCGCCAGAGAGCTTTCCTGCGCCCACATCAAGCTTTATTGCACCTGCATCGACCTGCTTGGCACCTTCCTTGAGCTCCTTTGCGCCGTCTGAAAGCTCACCTGCACCGTCGGACAATTCCTTTGCACCGTCTGAAAGCTCGCCTGTGCCGTCATACAGTTCCTTTGCGCCGTCATCAAGCTCCTTTGTGGCATCACAAAGCTCATTGACGCTGTCCTCGATCTTCTGTCTGTCATCGAGGATATCCTCAATGGTTTCCCTGAAATATCTGTCCTCTACCTTCGTGGCATCGAATTCAAGATTTTTGATCCTGTCCTTTACCTCATCATCGGTGATGCCGCTGCCGAGACGGTAGGCATATGTATAATCCTCCGCCTTCTGCGTGCCGCTGTCTCTTATAACATCATACTGATGAGAAGTTACGAAGATAAGCCCGAACGCCTCGCTTTGCACTGCTGTGTCGGAAAGCTTGGCCAGCATATTGTCGTAATCGGGGACGGAGCCGATGCCCGTTATCGTAAAGTCATAGCCGCCTGCGGTGAGCACATCACCGATATTTATACCGTTGACATCAGCAAAGCGTTTTTCCAGAACTGCCTCACTGTCGCTTTCGGCGAGCCTGCCATCATCGAGCTGGATCAGGTCTATCCTTTCGCGGTTTTTGAACATCCTCACCTTCTGCCCGGGCTTTACGATAAGGTCAAGGCTGAACATTTTCTCTATATCCGTACCGCCCCTGCTGACAATTTCTATTTCATCATCTGTCAGCGGGAGAAACACCGAAAACTGCCCGTCCTCTACCATATTCACGCTCTTGCGGCGTTCTGTGCCGGTTATTATCGTTTCCGATGCACCGACAATGCTTGTCACCAGAAATATGCCCATTGCAATAAGCATTATAAGGGCGGCATATCTGCCGATATTATCACGCAGATCGCGCAGAAGCCTTTTTCTCAGAACCTTGTTCATTACAGATCCTCCAGTTCCGCTGCGGGAACTCTTGTTTCGTTTTCATAATCCTTTCTGATAAGTCCGTCCTTTACGATCAGGACTTTATGCACCATATTCTTGATGGAATTGTTATGAGTGACTATCAGCATAGTGGTGCCGTATTTCTGATTTATCTGCTCGAGAAGTATCAGTATATCCCGTGATGTTTTGGAATCGAGCGCACCGGTGGGCTCATCACACAAAAGCAGCTTGGGATTTTTGATAAGCGCTCTTGCAATGGCACATCTCTGCTGCTGACCGCCCGAAAGCTGTGACGGAAATTTGTTCTGATGCTCCGTAAGGCCGAGCGTTTCAAGAAGCTCATCCATATCAAGCGGCTTTTCGGCGAGATATTCGC
>CAMHMM010000241.1 GCA_946186215.1 uncultured Ruminococcus sp.
CGCCTATCGAATTCCTTCGTGAACATCGTCCAAGATGATTGACAAACTTACAAAATAAAAAAATCTGTGCTGCACAGCGAAAAAGGCGGGATTTTTTTGAAACCCGCCCCAAATGTCCCGAAGTTTACAGTGCCCTTTGCAGATACACCATATCCACCAGCCGGATACCGCACTCATATATCGGGTGGTCGTAATTGTCGGTAAAGAAATTCGGCACGATATGCGAACGGACAAAGCCGCATTTTTCATAAAACGGTACTGTCAGCGGACTGTCACCTGTTCCGACCTGCAGAACAGAATACTTTTCGCCGAATGTGGATACAACAAAATCTATCAGTGCTCTTGCGTAGCCCTTGCCCTGATATTCCGCGTATGTTGCGATATTTTTGAGTTCAAGTATGCCGTTTCCTTCATCGGTGATGACACACTCACTTCTTATCCCGCCGTCATCGAGCACATACATCCTGCCCTTTTCAAGATAACGGTCTATCATATCCTCCTGCTCATCTGCGAGAAGCAGAAGGTCAAGATATTGTTTTTTATTCTCTGTGACTTCAGTTATTTTCATATTTTGTCTCCTTAAATTTTTTTTCGGGATCAGTATTTCCACTGTCTGCCTGTTATCAGTTCTGTTTTACACACCCATGGAGATGGTAAATAAACTGCATATCACATAAATAAAAAAACCGACTATGGTGACAGCGGTAAGGATTATTTCAATTATGCCGATCACGAAGAACCTGCGCGATCGGATCTCGCCCTCTTTTTGTGCCCTTGAAGCAAATGATGTCCCTACAGCAGATATTATCAGACATGGCAGCGGCAGCAGAAAACAGCCGGCCACGCCTATCGTTCCCAATAAGGAGCCCGTGCCTTCAGAAGGCCTGCCTGTTATCCGGTAAATTGCTATACACACAAAAGCGGCTGCGAAAGCAATGACCGGTATCAGTGTAAGAACTGCGGCTCTTGTATGGTTTTTATTTTTCATATATCCCCTCGGTTCCTGCGGCCAAAGCACGCTGTTATCCATCCACTAACATGAACATAAAAGCTGATTTAAACTCGGAGCTTTTATGCCTGTGATCATTTTACACTTAGTCGGCAAGGCCGACAGCTGCCCGTTCGCTCTTTTGTAGGAAGTCACTCATTTGTGGCTCGGAGCTTTTATGTCTGTGATTATTTTACACTTAGTCGGCAAGGCCGACAGCTGCCCGTTCGCTCTTTTGTAGGAAGTCACTCATTTGTGGCTCGGAGCTTTTATGTCTGTGATTATTTTACACTTAGTCGGCAAGGCCGACAGCTGCCCGTTCGCTCTTTTGTAGGAAGTCACTCATTTGTGGCTCGGAGTTTTATATCTACGATTATTTTACACTATCATGCATCAGAAATGAATGGTAAAATAAAGAAAATATTGTTAATTTTATAAATAATCTTGATATTTTAATTTAAATATGTTATACTTTGTATCAGGAGATCCGTTTGACGAATGGCATCAAAGGGGGACAGCATTATGGAAAAGACAGGCCGTGTGATAAGAGCCATATTCGTTGCTGTAATGCTTATTGCCATCACCTTTTTCCTTTTTGCCGTGTTCGGCGGCAATGTCTCGGGTGAGGCTGATATCGGCGATTTCGGTGTGGATGAGCTTTCAGAAGGCTGGTCTATGATCCTGGATGACGGAAGTGTGAGGAATATTGCTCTGCCATACACCGTAAGAGAGGAATACGGCGGTCATGTCACTCTTGAAAATACTCTGCCCGATACTGTCAGGGACGGTATGCACCTGAGCCTGCGCTCCTCGCGGCAGGATATCGTGATATATATAAACGGTGAGCGCCGAGCTGATTACCGTGCGGAAAACTTCCGTTTCAGGCGCAAGGCACCTGTGAGCGCATATGTCATATGCGATCTGTATGATACGGATGCAGGGCGAAAGATATCCATCGAGATCACATCGAGAGACAATTCCGTGAACAGGTACAACACCGTCACCTATGCCTACGGAAATAATGTATGGTTCCCGTATATCCGTGGCAGTCTTGCCATTGCCGCTGCTGCGGTGGTATCTGTCATAGCGGGTGTGATATCGCTGGTGGGCTGCCTTATCGTGCGCAAAAAGGTTGTAGATACCAAGGCGATACTGTATCTTGCGGAAACGATAATCGTAATGGGCTTCTGGATACTCAGTGAGTCCTCCATAAGGCAGCTGTTCTTCGGCACGCCGTCCCTGAGCAGCATTTTCTCGTTTTTGTTCATCGAGATAGTAGCGGCATTCGGTGCGATGTATTTCAATGAGGTTCAGGAGCACCGCTACGAAAAGATGTATTTTACCCTTGAGGTACTGGTACTCGTTCAGGTAGTGATAAACACCGTGCTCAACTTCACTGGGCTTGTGGATTATTACGATACGCTGATCTTTTCACACATACTTTCCGCTGCCATACTGCTTTGGTCGTTCATTTCAATAATGAATGATATCCGCAAAAAGTATATCAGGCGATACATCATCGCCGCGTGGGGTATGCTGATAGTTATAATAGCGGGTTTGATGGAGCTGCTCAATTTCTACCTGACACCGCTTTTCGGCCTTGGCGTTTTCCTGAGCGTGGGGCTTATCATGCTGTTGGGTGCCACGATACTCCAGTCCATTGTAAATACTCTCAGGCAGTCCGAGCACAGGCGCTTGTATTCGGAAAAAATGACAAGGATGACCTTCCGCACCATCGCCAGCACCATAGATGCAAAGGATCAGTACACGGGCGGCCATTCCGAGCGTGTAGGCGAATATGCGGGCATGATATGCGGGAAGATAAAGGATAAAATGAAGCTTACCGACAGTGATATCGGCAGGATAAAGTATATCGGCAAGCTTCATGATATCGGCAAGATCGGTGTCCCCGACAGGATCCTCAACAAAAACGGACGGCTGAGCGATGAGGAATTTGAGATAATGAAGCGCCATACCGTTATAGGCTCTGAGATTGTTGAGAATATCGACACCGTCGAGGGACTGCAGGATGGTGTGCGCCATCATCATGAGCGCTACGACGGTACAGGCTATCCCGACGGGCTGAAGGGCGAAGAAATATCTCTTTTTGCGCGGGTGCTGTGCCTTGCGGACTGCTTTGATGCTATGACCAGCGACCGTGTTTACAGAAAGAAGCTGTCACGCGAGCGGGTTATAGAGGAACTGGAGAGAAACAAGGGCACACAGTTTGATCCCGAGCTTTGCGATGTGCTTTTGGATATGATAAAAAGCGGCGAGATAAGCTGCTGATGCAAAGCAACACCCCGAATAAAACCCTTTGCGGTTTTATCCGGGGTGATATTTCGTTATCTTATTTTCTGAAGCTCTCTTATGACCTCTGCGGTGTCTTCCTTTATGGTCATGCCGAACCATCTTTCGTGGGTGGGCAGTACCCTTACGGTGATCTCGCCGGATCTTATCAGCTCGTCTGCGGCAAAGGGCAGGGGATATTCAGCTGTGCCCGCAGAGCCGTCCGCAAAGCTCCTTTCAAGAAAGCCTGCGAATGTCCTTTCAAGAAGCTTGTTCACAGACGGATCAAAGCCCCACATATTCATCGAAACAAGGCTCTTTTCATCAAGCTCCGTGCGGACACCGTCCACATCTCCGAATACGCCGCCGTTTTCGCGCTTTATCTTGTAGGTCTCGTGTACTGCTGTAAGGTCATTGTGCTCATTTCTGCGGCACACGCCTCTTGTTACGGCAGTGTTGTCCGAAAGAGTGTTGCCCAGTACAAAGCCGCACATACACTGCTGGAAAGGCTTTCTTTCACTGTCGGTGAGAAATTCATATGCAGATCTGTATGTATCCCTACCGTAGTAGTCATCTGCATTGATGATAAGATATGGCTCGTCCAGAAGCTCCTTTGCGGCAAGGACCGCGTGGACAGTGCCCCAGGGCTTTGTGCGCCCCTCGGGACAGGTAA
>CAMHMM010000242.1 GCA_946186215.1 uncultured Ruminococcus sp.
GGGACGATACGGTCGTGATCCGGATGGGCGGAAATGAGAAAAAGGTCTGCCGCAGATGCTCCGAAAAGCTGCGCAGTGCCTACCCGCGTGAGATCAGGAAGGAAGAGGTCTGGTACAGAACTACGGAATACACCTATGAGGATATTCAGGATCAGGGAGTGTATATCACATGGGAGACCAAAGAGGTCACACATGATCCGATCACGAAAATGACACTGCCTGAATTTCTGGAAAAATCAGGGGCTGTAATGCAGTCGCTGACCGAAAAGGCAGGAAGCAGCTCTGCTGAAAACATAGCAGAGGTGGATTCTGTGGGAGGCGTATTCAAGAGTGCCCATGACAGCGAAGGAAGAGCGACAAAGATCACCGCAAAGTGGGATGAATTTGTCCTGCACTGCAGCATTCTTTCCGGCACATTCAAAAAGGGCGGCACCTTTACCGTAAAACACGGAGACAGGGAATACAGCTACACAATAGAGAGTATAGACCTTATCAGGCTAAGACAGAGTAATGCAGATGCAGCCACACAGGGCGAACAGGCACTCTTAACAGTAAAGAGCAAGGATATCATGGTCTTTGCGGGTGACAGGATAAGCTGCAGAGGAGGATCAATATGAATATGAATGTATATGATCATGTTCTTTGCAATGTATGCGGCAAAAGCATCTCTGTCAGCGGGAATGATTTCGGACCTATACATAATCTCCCCAACGGAGAGCATATCTGTTCCGGCTGTATATGCAGGATCCAGGTGCTGTACCCTACCAGATATGTCACCGAGAACGGAAAAACGCGGATAGTCAGCACCTATACAGTACACACTGCAGCTGAGCTGAAAGCTTCATTTGATAAGGCTCACGAGTTCCGTGAGGAGCTCATACAAAAGTATGGCTACCACTGCGGGGCATTTGAGGTTGCGGCAGTGCAAAGCTTGAAAGGCGGACTTTTTCAGCCCGAATGCCTCAATATATTCGGCCGCCCGCTCTATGGTGATTTCTTTGTCTATGATGAGGTCGAAATAGATCATAACGGCAGCATCGTCAAAGCCACAGTGGATGCAGTCCATCCCGACAGCCGTGCTATTCCCTTCAAGGGACAGAGCATGAAGGATCTCAAATGGGATGTCGATCACAATCTTGTTTATTCTACGATAAGCGAAGGAAATGTCGGCA
Organism: uncultured Ruminococcus sp.; assembly: GCA_946186215.1. Classification (GTDB taxonomy): domain Bacteria; phylum Bacillota; class Clostridia; order Oscillospirales; family Ruminococcaceae; genus Huintestinicola. Next base: position 1,173 of record CAMHMM010000242.1, read on the forward strand.
TACTTATCTTCAAGGGAAAGAATTTTGAAGTATCCCCCGGAGATATCATACTGAAATGACATATCAGAAACGGCCTGCCCTGAGTCTTAATGACACAGGGCAGGCCTTGGCGTTATCATAAAGCGAAGCAGCTTATTTGCTGTCTATCCTGACGGAGTTTATTATTTTGCACATTTCTTCATCATCGGGGGCGGTCACTGTCACATAATAATAGCTGTTGAGATCGTTTTTATCGAAGAATTGCAGCGAATACATATGCTTGCCCGAGGTGGAGGAGGTCATCGGGGTGATGAAGCCTTTTCCCGTTTCCGTTTCAAAACGGCTGATATTGCCGCTTCCGGCTGCAAAGAGCTGTGATCTGAGGGTATAAAATATCATGTATGCACTGCACTGGTCGCGGTACAGGATATTGCAGTTTTTGAAATCTGCGGAAAGTGCGATATCCCAGAAATCATATTCCGTTTCCATGCCGTTTTCCTTGCCGAATGATCTGTAGAAATCATCCATCTGCTTTTTGTCGAGCTTTGCAAGGTTTTCCGACAGCTCCTTTACGGAAGAATCCGCGTTGGTCTCGCGCTCACTCAGGATAATGACATATCCCTTATGGTCGCCGTTTTTATCCGATGTGAGTATCCTGTCGCTTACCTTGCCGTCGCTGTCTGTCTTGAAGTCCACAAATACAGGAACATCCAGACTGAGCCCGTCAAGGCTTACGGTCTTGTATTCCGAAAGTGTGCCCGCATCGTAATGCTTCCAGTCCCCGCAGGGCTGTCCTGCTGCAGGAACAAGTGTATTTTTGGTGATGATATATGCCGGCACACCTGTGAAGAGACTGAGACATACTGCGATAACTGCGAGTGCGGCCAGAGATATGAGTGTGATCTTTACGGCTTTTTTCATTTCGGCATCGCTCCATTGATCAGAATAATGTAATTATACTATACTCATATTAGAATGCACAGTGAAAGGCATTAGAATTATATTAGAAATCATGCTCAACAAATTTCCGTGTCCTTTTGCCAAGGAGTTCATCGGGTGTCATGGCAAGCAGTTCATCCCGCGTTACCCATTTGTAGCTACAGGTCTCGCCCTCCTGCAGGGTAATGCAGTCCTTGCCGCAGTCTGTCACGCCAAGAAAGGTGTAATACAGGGAGCGGGTGCTGTCATCGGCAGCCTTCTCCGCAAGGACAAGCCCGTTTATGAGCATATCTTCGGTAATACCTGTTTCCTCACGCAGCTCGCGGACAGCGCTTTCATAAGCAGTTTCGCCCTTCAGGGCAGAGCCGCCCGCCGTGACCTCCCACATTCCCGCGTAGGATTTCTGCGGGCTGCGCTGCATGATAAGATATGTTCCGTCCGTGTGCCGTATCAGTATAAGATTTACAAGATGATACACGCCTTCCGGTATGCCCTTCTCCTCGCCGCGGACAAGCGTCATTCCATCTATCTTTTCAAAATTTCTGTTGTATGCGTCCCAGAGCTCCATAATGTTCCTTTCGTGTATCGTTTATTTTCTCAGCTTATCCGCTATCCTGATGCACGCTTCCGTGTGCATTATCCAGTGCCGCGAAAATGGCATCTGAATAAGCCCGCGTATGTCCTTCTGGCACCAGTAGTCTATGAGCCATACAGCGCTTTCATCGCGGCTCACCACATTGAGCGCTTCCAGCTTTTCACGGCGTTCTGAAGGTATCTTCTGCCTGAGCATATCATAGTTCAGACTGTCAAGCAGCTTTTCGGTGCTTTGCTTTACCTCACAAGCGTAGGAATATAACTCGCCTGTATCAAGCTGATCGGAAAAATCGGATATTTCGTATTTTACCAGTTCATTTCCTGTGGTGATAATGGGCGAGCCGATGCGCTCCTGATATTTACCCTTAAAGAATATCTGCTCATCATTGCTGATAAGTGTATGTGCAGCGATATCCTCTATCCGGAAAATATGCCATATCGAGTAAGCTATGGTCTTGCTGTGGTATCCATCGGCATTCACAAAGGGGATAGCGCTGAACTGTTCCTTCGTGAGCTCATTTCTGAAGGACAGAAGCGTATCCATAAGCTGTTTTCGCAGTGTGAAAAGCGTTTGTATGCCGTCCGCAAAGGTATTACGCTTTTTTAGTTGTGTCTGCATCTTTTTATTGAGCTCCGACCAGTCCTTGTTCATAGCTTCACCGCCTTGTGTAAACCGATACAGCCACATCGGAAATGATGTGGCTGTGCGTGTTTTATTTTTTTGAAGAAGTTTTGAGCCGCAGCTTTTTGTGTTCCTTCTGTGTCTTGATTACCTTTTGTCTTGAAAATTCCTCGCGTTCCTTTTCCTCAAGGCTGTCGGAGATAAATTTCAGATTTTTCTCGTATTTTGGTATGACGATGTTTTTCAGTGCGTTTGCTCTTGTCTGCGTTTTCTTGATCGCATTGGCCAGTCTGAATACTCCGTTGTCGATCTCAGCGAGCCTTGCTGTCATGATCTTTACCTTGTTGAATGCGAGATATGCGATGTCAAAATCGTCATTTGTGTATTCAAACCCGTAGGGGGGCATGGAAATATCGCTGTCTACCGTGACCTTCGGCAGCTCGCAGCCCATTACACTGCGGTAGGAAACATTTACTGAGTTTTCCTCGGGGATGCTGCCTGTCGCACGGCTCACAAGGCCGAGAGTGATGTTGGCACGCTGAAGTGCTGCATATGCTTCCTTGTAGGTGTCGGTGATGGAGGAGCGAAGCTGTTTTGCCTCGTCCACCATAGTCATAAGCTCGCGGATCAGCACATTTCTTTTT
>CAMHMM010000243.1 GCA_946186215.1 uncultured Ruminococcus sp.
CCCTGCTCCTGCCTGTCAGCAGGCGAGGTAGGATATATCACTGCGTCCATCAAATCCATCGGCGATACGAAAGTGGGCGATACGGTCACACTCGCAGAAGCTCCCTGTTCAGAGGCGCTGCCCGGCTACCGTGAGGTAAACCCCATGGTGTTCTCCGGTATTTACCCCGCTGACGGCGCACATTACAGCGACCTTCGTGATGCACTTGAAAAGCTCAGGCTCAATGATGCGTCCCTCTCCTTTGAGCCCGAAACCTCCGCCGCACTGGGCTTCGGATTCAGATGCGGATTTCTGGGACTTCTCCATATGGAGATAATTCAGGAAAGGCTTGAAAGGGAATATAATCTCGATCTTATCACCACGGCACCATCTGTAATATATAAGATTGAGCTTACCAACAAGCAGACCGTATTCATCGACAACCCCACAAATTACCCCGACAATGCAGTGATCGCACAGGCATACGAGCCCTTTGTAAAGGCATCTGTGCTTTCTCCCTCGGAGTATGTCGGAAATATCATGGAGCTTTGCACAGAAAGACGCGGCATTTACAAGGATATGACATACCTTGATGAGGGCAGAGTCGAAATGCACTATGATCTCCCGCTCAATGAGATAATCTATGATTTCTTTGATGCGCTCAAATCCCGCACAAGGGGATACGCTTCATTCGACTATGAATTCGATGATTACCGTCCCGGCAAGCTTGTAAAGCTCGATATTCTTTTAAACGGCGATATCGTGGATGCGCTTTCGTTCATCGTAAATGAGGCGGGAGCATACACAAGAGCGCGAAAGATATGCGAAAAGCTAAAGGACAATATCCCCCGTCAGCTTTTTGAGGTACCCGTACAGGCGGCTATAGGCGGCAAGGTCATCGCAAGGGAAACAGTAAAGGCTATGCGCAAGGATGTGCTTGCAAAGTGCTACGGCGGCGATATCTCACGAAAGAAGAAGCTTCTTGAAAAGCAGAAGGAAGGCAAAAAGAGAATGCGCCAGCTGGGTACGGTAGAGGTTCCTCAGGAGGCATTCATGGCGGTGCTGAAGCTTGATGAATAACAGATCTGTCGGACTGTATGTCCATGTGCCCTTTTGCAGGAAAAAGTGCATATACTGCGATTTCTATTCGCTTACAGATGCTAATGAACGGACAGCGGCATATACTGCCGCTGTTATTCGCAATATCCGCGCAAAGGCATATAAATACGACACAGTTTATTTCGGCGGAGGAACTCCCACATTGCTGCCTGCAGCGAATATTGCGGACATACTTTCCTCGGCGGATATAGAAAGCTCTGCGGAGATCACCACGGAAGCAAATCCCGAAACTGTATCACAAGAGCAGCTTTGCGAGCTGCGAAAAGCGGGTGTGAACCGCATATCCTTTGGTGTGCAGACCTTTTCGGATGATGTGCTGAAAATTCTCGGGCGTGTGCATGATGCAGCTCAGGCAAAAAAAGCAATAGGATACGCCGCAGATGCGGGTTTTGATAATATCTCCGCCGATCTTATGATAGGTCTGCCCGCGGAAAACGGGCTTGAAAGAGTGCAAGACGATATCAGGATACTTCATTCACTGGGTGTACGGCACATTTCGGTATATATGCTTAAAGTCGAACAGAGAACTCCCCTTTCGGAAAACAAACAGCTTGTTTCTCTTGTAAATGATGACAGATCGGCAGATGAGTATGAATTTGCCGCGAAGATCCTGAAAGAATACGGCTATGATCAGTATGAGATATCGAATTTTGCCGTAAAGGGCAATGAATGCCGCCACAATCTGAAATACTGGCACTGCGAGGAATATTTCGGAACAGGCCCCGCCGCACATTCCTGCATCGGAAACCGACGGTTTTATGTGTCCGCCTCTCTTGATGATTTTATCAGCTCTCCACTGCAAAAAGAAGTTACATCAGACGATAACGCCCGCACAAGAGAGGAACGGCTGATGCTTGCGATGCGGCTGTGTGAGCCGGTAAAATTTGATGAATTTCCCGAATGCCGCCCACTCGCCGAAAAGTACGCAAAGCATGGCCTGACAAAGCTCTGCGAAAGCGGATTTTTCCTGACGCTCAGGGGTATGCTCGTCAGCAACACGATCATATCGGATTTTATTTCACAACTATCCGGGGAATAGCCGTTATCCACGAGCGGAATAACAGATCATATACATAAACTGCCTCCTTTCATCCGCAGAGATGAAAGGAGGCAAATGTGTTTATCATGAACCGGTGCCGTTATATTTTGTAGCGCCGTACATCCATATCCTGTATGCAACGAAGAAGAAGAATATCCCCGCAACGGGAGAGAGCCATGAAAGGATCGTGACCTCTGCCGGACGCAGTACCACCAGTGACGGATAGTACGCGATAAACGCTATCGGGAATAAGAATGTAAACAGGAACCTGAACACAGGCGAGAATATCGTCACGGGATAGCGGGCATAATCCTTGAGCTTGAATGCAAGATCCAGCACATAGAAGGAATTATGTGTCCAGAAACAGGTAGCTGCTCCCGCAGTCTGCAGCGCGATCATAATAAGCGATGCAGTACACAGGTAGATTATCAGCAGTATGATCGATACTGCCGAGACAGCCAGCCCCAGCTTTACATATGAATAGATCATAATGCAGATCCCGAACAAAAGCTGCCCCAGTCCCTTTGCATCGAATATCTCCGATTCGTAGTAGAAAAACAGATTGATAGGGCGGAAGCAGTATTTGATGAAATCCCCGGAATACACATATCGTCTCAGATTCCAGTTATTGTCGAACATACACTGGGCGGGAGTTATGGAAACAAGGGAAAAGCCATAGAGGAAAAGTATCTCATGATAGCTGTAGCCCCTGATGGACGGGAAATTCTGGAACATTATCCAGAAGCTCACAAACCCCGCCAGATTTGTGAAGATCATTCCCAGTGTGGATATGATAAAATCCGCACGGTAGCTCATCTTACTTTTAAGATCCTGTGCGAGTATTTTACCGTAAATGCGCAGGTAAAAGCCAAGACCTTTTCTTTTCATTTATATCACCTTCCTGAGTCACACATCCGACGGCAAAATGCCGCAGTTATTCGTTTGTTCATCAGCAGACAGCCATCTGATCTGTGACCTGGTAATCCTTCATATCATTACTGATCATCCGATGTAATATTCGGGCGGCACGGGAGCTTTCCTTATGCACAGATCGTGGTCTGTTCTCTCCCAGAGCATTTTCACAGTATCAGTCATCCCGACCGCATCACAGACATATACCAAAGCATTGCCGAGCCTTGAATATGTGACTGCTCCGGTATGTTCAAATGCTTCTTTATAATTCGGATAATACTCTGATACACAGGTATCCGAAGCCGCAGTATAATGTGTATGGAATGGAGGCGACTTGATCTCATTGCCGTCATAGTCTTTTATTGTGATAACAAAGCCCTCTTCTCTGAGCCTGTCGGGTATGCCAAGCCGCTCATCCACCGAATGAAGATATGTGTTTCTTTCATGGCCAACGCCGATGAGAAGTATCTTTCCGTGTTCCTCATAGAGCCTGCTGAGAGCTGAGCCCACCGGAGCAGGAGAGGCACATTTTTCTTCGCCCTTTGCATATTCTGCCGCTCCCCTGCCGAATACCGCCACCGAATGAGTTGGGTGCAGAGACCGCACGCCGTCCTTTCGGAATGCTGCGACCTTTGCAAGAGTTCCGATGCAGGGAACGGAGCTGCGCACATCATAGTACGGGTGATCTCTGCCGACCTCGTCCCATGTGTGAGTGGGGATCAACAGCAGTCCGTCGTTCAGATATGAACACAGTCCGTCGATCAGCCCGTCAGCGCCGTTTTCGATCTCACCCACCGAACGCAGCGAAGCGTGAACGGCTACCTTGTCATTATGCCTGATACCATTTTCTTTCAGAAAAGCATGAATATCATTTTTTGTCAGCATAG
>CAMHMM010000244.1 GCA_946186215.1 uncultured Ruminococcus sp.
CAGGCACCCTTCAATTACTATTCCAAGGATTATGAAAAGGGACTTCAGCTTTATTCAAGCGGAGTTCTCATAATGGATAAGTGCGCAGACCTTCTCCCCGATTACTATTCATTCGTAAAAGGCCTTGTAGACTCCGCCGATCTCTCTCTGAACATCTCCCGTGAAATGCTCCAGCATGATCATCAGCTCAAGCTTATCGCAAAATCCATTGAAAAGACGATCAAGAGTGAGCTCAAAAAGCTGCTCAGCAATCACAGAGAGGATTACGAAAAGTTCTGGAAGGCATTTGGTATCCAGGTAAAATTCGGAGTATATGACAATTACGGCAGAGACAGGGAAGCAGTTGAGGATCTGCTCATGTTCGTTTCCTCTGCTGAGAAAAAGCTTGTTACCCTTGATGAATATGTTTCCCGCATGAAGGAAGATCAGAAGTACATCTATTACTGTGCAGGCGAAACGGTGGAAAAGATCGAGGCACAGCCTCAGACAGAGCTTCTCCGCGACAAGGGTTATGAGATACTTTATCTTACCGACAATGTGGATGAATTTGCAGTTAAGGTGCTCATGCGCCATGGAGACAAGGAATTCCGCAGTGTTTCCGAGGGCGATCTCGGCATTGACAGCGAAGAGGAAAAGGCAGAGACAAAGAAGCTTGCAGAGGACAACAAGTCCATGCTTGATTTTATGAAGGATGCTCTTGACGGAAAGATCAAAGAAGCAAAGATCTCCGACAAGCTGAAAAGCCATCCCGTTTGTCTTTCAAGTGCCGGACAGATCACTCTTGAGATGGAAAAAGTACTCAATCAGAATCCTCAGAACGAGCGTGTAAAGTCCGAAAAGATACTCGAGATCAATCCCAACCACAGGATCTTTGAAACAATGAAGTCACTTTATGAGAGCGACAAGGATAAATTCAAGGATTACGCATCAATTCTTTATGATCAGGCGCTTCTCATCGAAGGTCTCCCCATCGATGATCCCGTAGGCTTTGCAAACAAAATCTGCTCTATCATGTAACATTTTTCAGCGGCAGCTTTTAAACTGCCGCTGTTATTTTTCATGCTTATTATTGTTATAATCTTATATCATGAAATATCATTTTTGTCAACTAAATTTGTCGGTCACTAAAATCGCATAAAATGATCGGAATAATTCTTTTGCAAATTACAGGATAAGATCATATTATAACAGCATATGATTTAGCAGTATAATTGACTGTAATATACAGGCATTTTCTCATATTTTTATATATATTGCCGAATATTAAATTTTTGCTTGAAAACATCTGACTGATATGTTAAAATAAACAATGAAAAAATATTATATTTATTTTTTCGAATTAAATTTACGCACACAGTCATACCGCAAGCATTCCTGTGCAGACGGCAGACTGCTTTATAAATCACTGGAGGTAAATTTATGGCAAGATCAAAGAAGTCGGAAGTTTCTTCCGAGAAGGCTGTTCAGGATGCAGCAGAGTCTGTTGCCGCTGCAGTTGAAGCCGCTGTTGAAAAGACAGAAGAAGTTTTGACCGCTGATGTCAAGGATGTAACCGAGACTGTGAAAAAGACTGCAAAGAGAAGGCTGAAGACACCGCAGAAGTTGTCGAAAAGGTAAAGAAGTCTGCAAAGGCAGTAAGCAAGAAGGCTGAAAAGGCTGTTGAGGGTGCAGCAGAGGCTGCCAAGAAGACCGGTACAAAGGCTAAGGCTGCTGCAAAGAAAGCTGCAGAGGATGTAAAGGCTGTTACAGGCGATACATTTGAGATACAGTTTGACGGAAAGAGCTTTGATGTTGAGGATATCAGGAACCGCTGCATAGAGAGCTACGGAAAGAAGAAGCTCATCACTTCTCTGAAGATCTATGTAAACATCAACGAATCAAAGGTATACTTTCTTGTTAACGGCAAGGATACTACATATTCCGTTGATCTTTGATCCTTTAGATTAATACATTGCCGAAGATCACCCTTCGCCTGAACAGGTGAATGCGGTGGTCTTTTGCAGATTTGAGGAAAATATGCTTTTATACATAATTTTGCCTGTGATCATATTCATTCCGGGTGCGATACTTTGCAGGGAAAAATTCGGAAAGATCGGCAGAGCGATATTCTGCGCCTATTTCGGGATCGTTGTCTGCACGGTGGCCGCTATGCGACTCAATGTCGGAACGGATTACATTGCATACAGAAGAATCTATGAGGATATGCTCTTTCACCCTGAATGGATGAATTCAAGCAGGCTTGAAAAGGGCTACTATCTTACGCAGTATTTTCTTTCGGAAAGGTTCCCCGATTTCAGGGTAATGTTTGCGGTATGGGCGTTTATGTTTTCCGCAGCAGTGGCAATATGGATATACAAAAATTCCACCCGTCCGGAAATAAGCTCAGTTGCGTTCGTAATGTACGGAATGTTTTTCTACTCGATGAACTTTCTCAGACAGTACACTGCGGCAGTCATAATCCTTTACGCATTTGAAAATATAAAAAAGAAGGATTTTCTGCGATATCTGGTCATGGTGCTTTTTGCAACCTGCTTCCACTGGTCGGCGATAATCATGATCCCTTTCTATTTCATTCTGCAGATAAAGCTGCAGCCCATACTCCTTACGATATACTTCGTGCTGGCAGGTTTAGTGCTGGTGTTCTCATGGGATGTGATCGAGGTCATCCGCGCATTCTATGAAAAATACGAAATGACGAGCAGCTACCTCTACGAGACAAGTGCAGAGATGACTATGGGTACATATCTTTTCTATGCCATAGGATATATCATACTGTTTGCGCTGATATTCGCCTTCCGCAAAAAGACCTACGAGAAAAGTCCGGACAACTGTTTTTATATGTCATGTATGCTGTTCGTGGTGCTATTTGAATTCTGGGGAGCAAAGCACGCTATCATTTCACGATTTGCACTTTTCTTTGTTATACCAGGCGTTCTCGGACTTCTCCCCGATACGATCAATGCAGCCTGCGAATTCTTATCGGAAAAGATCAAGCAGAAGGCCGCAGCAAAGGCTATCGTTTATGCAGCCGTTCTGTGCAGCGCCTGCTACTTCTACGGTGAGCTGATGGTAAACAACGGCAACGGATGCACACCCTATTTCTCCTGGTACAGTCTTTATAAAGAAAACCAGGAGGCTGCACAGGAAGAACCCGAACAGATAGTCACAACGACTGCACCCGATGAAACCACCGTCACCGACGATGACTACGAAGGATACATCGAAGACGATGAAGATTTCGAGATCGTATATGTGGATGAAGACGAATTCTGGGGCAGCTGATCATATTCACTGCTTTATCATGATAAATTCAGTTAAAAACTAAGTTAAAACACTTAACTTAACAAAAAACGGGTATATTTGATTTTGTCAATTGTTACATATTGCTAAAATTTTGGCGATTAATTTATGCAATGTTTTTTGTGAAAGTTGTTGATGTTTTGCTTAAAATATGTTATAATTATACAAAACTATGACAAACCGATGGAAAATCGGGCTGTGTTAGCGGCTCTCCATTGCAGATGCACCGCGTCTGCGCACTTTGTGCCGGTATGTTTGGGACTTGGAGGTAAAAAGTCATGGATGGAACCGGATTCCTGAAAACCGTATCATTTGGCGGCTTTGACAAAAAAGATGTTCTTGCTTATGTTGATAAGCTCAATACTCAGATATATACCCTTGAAAATGAGCTGAATGAAGCAAAGAAGCTTGCTGAAGTAAGCGGTACCGACGGCGATACAAAGGCTAAGTACGAGGAGCTTCTCAAGGCTGACAGAGAGAAGATCGCCGAACTCCAGACGAGCAACGATTCCGCTAAGAATCAGATACAGGTGGCTCAGGACGAGGTAAAGGAAAAGGAAAAAGAGATCGAAGAGCTCAAAGCAAAGCTTGTAAGCATGGAAGAAG
>CAMHMM010000245.1 GCA_946186215.1 uncultured Ruminococcus sp.
GAAAAACAGTGCGATTCGCACTATTTCGTCAGGTTCGCTGTTTTTTACAGCGTTTGCGATATGTCCGTATACGGTGAAACGGTGAAATCTGCTTTTCTGGTCAAAGCCGATGCATGGTGTGAATTCGGGTATAATAAATGAGAATACATCGGGATATTCAAGCATAAGATCGCCTGCAAGAGAACCGGTAAGAAAGCGCCTGAGCTCAGCAGTTATCCGCTCGGCAGCCACATATCTCAGCAGCTCTTTCTTGCGGTGTATGGCATCTGCAGTATCCTTATCTATCCCGAATCCGAGCACGGAGGAAAATCTCAGCGCACGGAGTATCCGCAGTGAATCCTCCTCAAAGCGTTCATCCGCATTGCCAACGCAGCGGATAAGCCCCGCATTAATATCCTCATTTCCGCCGAAGGGATCAGTAAGCCGGCCACTTTTGTCTGCGGTAATGGCGTTCATTGTAAAATCGCGCCTTGAAAGATCGTCCGTGACAGAGGTTGAAAAATGCACCTCATCCGGCCGTCTGTGATCGGTGTATTTCCCGTCGGAGCGGTATGTGGTGATCTCCACATTCTCACCCTTGTACACTACTGTCACAGTTCCGTGCTTTATTCCGGTAGGGTATGTATGTTCCTCTCCGAACACCTGAAAAACGCTTTCGGGAACGGCGTTTGTGGCAATGTCAAAATCATGGGGCTGTCTGTCAAGGAGCATATCCCTTACGCAGCCGCCTACGGCGTAGGCTTCAAATCCTGCGCTTTCAAGCTGCTCCATTACGAACAGAGCGGCTTCGGAGAATCTCATCTCAGTCATCTATCTTCGCCACCATAGCGATCGCATGGGCAGACATTCCCTCATATCTGCCGGTAAAGCCCATTTTCTCCTCTGTGGTCGCCTTAACGCTGACATCATCAGGGGAGACACCACAGGCCTCCGCGATATTTCTTCTCATGCTGTATATATATGCGGCAAATTTAGGTGACTCGGCTATAACAGTGCTGTCGATATTCGAGACCTTATATCCCGCTTTTCTGATTATTCTTGTGACCTCTTTGAGCATTTCTATGCTGTCGGCGTTGCGCCATTTTTCATCAGAGTCGGGGAAATGCTGTCCGATATCACCGAGGGCACATGCCCCCAGCAGAGCATCCATCACGGCATGGGTGAGCACATCTGCATCCGAATGGCCGTAGAGCCCGAAGGGATAGTTTATCTCGCAGCCGCCGATTATCAGCTTTCTGCCCTGGATTAATCTGTGAACATCATAGCCCTGTCCGATCCTGAATTTCATACAGCTCTCCTTGCTTTTATAAGAAATGGCTTCGCGTACACGGCGGGATCATCAGTATCCCGGCATTTGCAGCCGCCTTTGTGTGTGATCAACGCAAATCATTTCAATTATACACTATTCTGCTCTGATTGTCAAGGATGACGCAGCTGTTTGAATAGGCTACAACAGTATATATGCGGCGAAATTTTAATGCAGCACCGTAAATGGTGCTGCATCGGGGGTTATCAGACGGTTATTTTTTCAAAATCCGGCTTTCCGTGCTTGCAGATAGGGCATATAAAATCGTCGGGAAGATCATCGCCTTCATATTCATAGCCGCATATAGTGCATCTCCAGATAGTTTTGCCATTCGGAGCAGTTCCAACCTTTTCCGGCTTCGGCTTGATATTTGACTGATAATATTCATATGTGCAGGAAATACCGTCGGAAAGTATCTCCATAGCTTCGGGTTCACAGATAAATACGGTATGGGAGCCCAGATCTGCGGTCTGCTTTACCTTCAGGGAAAAGTATGCATTAGTTTCTTCTGTGATATAGGGGATGCCGTTTCCGGCGAGCTTATAGGATGTTTTCGGAAGATCATCACCGAATTTTTCCTTATCCCTGCCCGAGGCATATCCGAAATGCCTGAACAGCTCAAAGTTCGCATCCTGAGTGATAACGGAGATATTGCATCTGCCTGTTTCCATGATCATATCATGGGTGAGATTTTCCTTGCTGACTGCGATCGTGATAAGAGCAGGGGAGGATGCCGCCTGTATTGCGGTGTTGATGATACAGCCGTTCATCTTTCCGTCCTTTGCGGCCGTACAGACATACAGGCCGTAGGAAAGTTTGTACATAGCCTTTGTGTTCATTTCTGCCATTGTCATTCTCCTCTCGGTGCGGTATTTTTGGGGTGTGATTTAGGATATCATTTGTAATGAGCTTATCTATTCTTGTGTATATGATCAGTATACAACAAAGCAGAATAAAAATCAATATAAAAATATCAAAAATTTATATTTTGTGTGAATTTATCGGAATGCTGATCATTGTTTCAATCGTTATTCCGGCGGGGATGATACATTGACAAAAGCGCACCGGAAGGGATCATTTCCGGTGCGCTGAGTCCTATCTTGCCGTGAGGCGGCGGTCATTTGAAATAATATTCGGTTTGGTGCTGTATCGTGAGCTTTCGCGGGTGAATACCACTACAAAAGCTGCAGCATTGATCATCAGCGCTCCTACCCATGCGGAGATCTCCGCTGCAGCTGTGGCACGAAAGCCGAAGCTGTCTATGAGCAGGATTATTGCGCCGATCCGCAGGAACATTTCTGCGATACCCGAGAGCATGGGAACAAACGGGAAGCCCATTCCCTGAACGCCGCTTCGGATAACGAAGAGCATATCCACTGCTATTATCATCACGCCGCACATCGGGAGGAATTGTGCAGCATATCCGATCTGTTCCTCTCCGGAGAGGATAAAGCCTGCAAGTATGCGGGGGAAGAATACCATGACCGTTCCGAAAATGAGATATGAAACGACCGATATGCCAAGGCAGACCTTGAGCCCCTCACGGATCCTGTCAAAGCGCTTTGCACCGTAATTCTGGCTGGTGTAGGAGGACATTGCGATGCCGGCGGTGGAAGCGGGCTGCATGAACATATTGAGGTATTTGCTGCAGGCGGAGTATGCAGAGGTGAATGCAACGCCAAGACCATTTACAAAGTACTGAACTACCATGCATCCAATGGCGGTGATGGAATTCATCAGCGCCATAGGCATACCGTTTTTGAGAAGTCTTCCGTACATTCTGACATCAAATTCAAAATCGCTTTTTGAAAGAGCAAGGAAATCTATCTGTCTGAGCTTGTTCAGGCATACCAGGCCGGAGAAAAGCTGGGACATGATAGTTGCGATGGCCGCGCCCTGCACACCCCACCTGAACCAGAATATGAACACAGAATTGAGTGTGATATTCATCACCGAGGAGACCACGATGGCCTTGAGGGGAGTTTTGCTGTCCCCCAGAGAGCGGAGTATTCCAGCGCTCATATTATAGGTGATGGTCGCAAAAAGACCGCCGAACAGGATATATCCGTAGCTGAGGCTTTCCTCGATTATCATGGGATCTGTCCTGAGAAATCCCAGTATCGTTCTGAGAAAAAGCAGGCTGAGTGCGGTGAGGAGCAGTGTTATCACTGCCGCGAGATTTACCGAAAGTGCCAGCGTTTTGCGTAATTTCTGGAAATTCTTTTCTCCGAAGCTCTGGGCGATAAGAATGGAAAATCCGTTTGAGAGCCCCATTGAAAAGCCTATGATAAGAAAGCACAGGGAGGACATATTTCCCACTGCTGCAAGAGAATTGTCACCGAGCCCCTTACCGACAATCGCTGTATCAGCAAAGGTATAAAGCTGCTGAAGCGAATTTGTAAGGAGCAGGGGAAAGAAAAACCTCAGAATTAGTCCAAGGGGCTTTCCTTTGGTAAGATCGAGAGTACTGTCCATGTTTTTTCCTTTCCTTAGTGTAAAATAAATAGTAGTCATAAAAGAATAGCAGTCATAAAAGCTCCGAGCCGCAAATCAGCGTTGCTTATAAATCAAAGTACGAGTAGCTGTCGGCCTT
>CAMHMM010000246.1 GCA_946186215.1 uncultured Ruminococcus sp.
TGCGGGGAAGCCGGTCATATTCAGAGCTTCTTTGATGGGGATGGGGTTTACATCAATGAATATGCCGTTTGCAAGGGGCAGATACTTTGCAGCAAGATTTGCTGCCTCGGGGAAGTTGTTGTCAAGGCAAAGCTGAGCGATGTTGTGTGTCTCCAGAGGAGCGATGTTGGACATTACGGAGATAACGCCCTTGCCGCCGAGTGCCATGATGGGAACGATCTGATCGTCATTGCCGCTGTAAATGTCGATCTTGTCGAGGCATTCTGCGGCGATCTTTGCGATCTGGGAGATGTTTCCGCTTGCTTCCTTGACAGCTGCGATATTCCTGTGCTCAGCCAGTACTTTTATTGTTTCGGGAGCAATATTGACACCTGTTCTCGAGGGAACATTGTAGAGTATGCAGGGGATGTTCACAGCATCGGCAATTGCGGTGTAGTGCCTGATAAGGCCGCGCTGTGAGGTCTTGTTGTAGTAGGGGGTAACGAGAAGAAGTGCATCAGCGCCCAGCTTCTCAGCCTCCTGTGAAAGCTCGATGGCATATGCAGTGTCATTGCTGCCTGTGCCTGCTATAACGGGTACGCGGTGAGCCACCTTTTCGATGGTGTAGCGGATGCACTCCTTGTGCTCCTCATCGTTGAGTGTGGAGGACTCGCCTGTGGTGCCGCAGATGATGATCGCATCGGTCTTGTTGGCGATCTGTATCTCGATAAGCTCTCCGAGTGCGGCGTAGTTTACGCTGCCGTCAGCATTCATAGGGGTTATGATAGCAACGCCCGCACCGGTGAAAATAGTGTTTTTCATAAATATCCTTTCGTGTCGGGCACCGTTATGGTGCTGTGTATCATTTAAAATATCTCAGATGCATTATCCGTATCAAAGCGGACAATGGTAACGGACTTTACAGTATCATCTTCATCAAAAGAGAACATGAGCGTGTAAATGCAGAACAGGTCGTTGGACATAGTGCAGTCCATATACATGATCACATCCTCGCCGTCTGTCTTGGTCTCATAGGCAAGGCGGTAATCGCCGCTCAGAGCCTCCAGGTTCTCACCTTCGCCTTCTTTTTCAAGCTGATCAAGGCGGTCATAGGCATCCCTGCCGTAGATAAGGACTGTGTCGTCCTTCTTCATGTCGTCGGGCGTGTTGTCCTCGGTGTCACGGCAGAAGCTGTCGAGCACCTCTTCCTTGGTGGAACCGATCTTCAGACCGTTGTACCCCTGCAGGGTATTGTCCTCTATCTGCAGCATCATAAGTCCTATGGGGCTGTTTGATGCGGCATCATCTGTCTCTGCGCTGTCTGTGGTCTCGGTCTGAGCATCCTCTTCGGCATCCTCAACAGCCTTGACCTCGGATTCTACCGCGTCTTCCAGCTCCTCCGAAAGTGATTCGTCGGATATTGCATCGGAAATGCCCTCGGCAAAGCTCTGAAGGCTGCCGAACATCAGTACAGTTTCACCGTAGGAGAGCATTTTTGTGCCCATAAGATCGTAGTCCAGCTCTGCATCTCCCAGAATGGCAGTGACCTCGTCTGCGGTCATGCCCATTCTCACACCCGGGATATAATCAAAATCCTTTGTGACTATGATCTTTCCGTTGGTGGTGGCTTCGTCGCCTGTGAGAACTGTTGTTTCCTCGGCGGCTGTTTCTTCTTCATCGACTGCAGCGCCCATCAGGACAGGCTTGCGGTCCTTCTTCTTTGTAGTCTCCTCGGTTTCTTCGGGCTCCTCGGGGGCTGTGGTGTCCTCAGTTTCTGCCTCGGTGGCAGTTTCTGCGGTGGTTTCTGCAACAGCTGCAGTTGTGTCTGCAGGCTCAGCCGTCTGAGTCCCGTTGCTCTTGGAGGAGCATGATACGGCTGTTACAGCCATTATCGCCGCAGCGAGCAATGCAGCCGCTCTGCTGTTGTTTCGCATGGTCATTCCTCCGGACAGTTATCAGTCAAAATATCCCTTGGCTGCAAGCAGCTCTGCCATGAGAACGGCACCGCCTGCTGCGCCTCTGAGGGTATTGTGGGAAAGGCATACGAACTTGTAATCAAAGATTATATCCTCGCGGAGTCTGCCCACGGAAACAGCCATGCCGTTTTCGAGCATTCTGTCAAGCTTCGTCTGAGGTCTGTCATCCTCCTCGAAGTAGTTGATGAACTGCTTGGGTGCGGAGGGAAGTCCCAGCTCCTGAGGAACGCCGGAAAAGCTCTTCCATGCGGAAAGGATCTCTTCCTTTGTGGGCTTCTTTTCAAACTTTACAAATATAGCGCCCATGTGACCGTCGGAAACGGGAACTCTGAGGCACTGTGCGGAGATCTTCGGAGCGGATGCCTTTACGATCTCATTGCCCTCGATATGTCCCCAGATCTTCAGGGGCTCCTGCTCGCTCTTTTCCTCTTCGCCGCCGATGTAGGGGATAACATTGTCTATTATCTGGGGCATCGTCTCAAAAGTCTTGCCTGCGCCGGAAATAGCCTGATAGGTGCAGACCATAGCCTGTGATACTCCGAAATCCTTCATAAGGGGATGGAGCGCGGGAACATAGCTCTGGAGAGAGCAGTTGGACTTGACGGCGATGAAGCCTCTCTTGGTGCCGAGTCTCTCACGCTGAGCCTTTATTATCTCGATGTGCTCGGGATTGATCTCGGGCACTACCATGGGAACATCGGGAGTAAATCTGTGAGCGGAATTGTTGGATACTACAGGACACTCTGCCTTTGCGTAGCGCTCCTCGAGAGCTCTGATCTCATCCTTCTTCATATCAACAGCGCAGAATACGAAATCCACCTGTGAAGCGATCTTTTCAATATCCGCAGTTGCATCGAGAACGATCATATCACGGAATTTCTCGGGGATGGGCATATCCCTGAAAGCCCACTTTGCGCCGACAGCATCTTCATAGCGCTTTCCTGCGCTTCTCGGAGATGCAGCGAGCACCTTTACATTGAACCACGGGTGATCAGCGAGGAGGAGCGAAAAGCGCTGGCCTACCATACCCGTTGCTCCGATTATACCGACATTAAACTGCTTCATTTTTTGCAGCCTCCTTCAATTTCCGGTCAAAAAAAATCAGCCGGATGATAAGACCGACCGATAATGATGCGATGTGTACACTGCGGCTGTGCCGCAGACAACATATAGCGCTCCGTCACAAGGTGACGACAGGCATATACCTGTTCGATATATACCCAGACAGCCGTTCCTTCCCCTTGAAGGGCTGTCTTCGGCGGCATTGCCTTTCCTGCGGACAAGGGTGTGATAAACCCGCATTACTTATCTTTGCCGCGCCTCTATCGTGTCGTTAGAAACAATTCTATCACTAATCGGGCGGCTTGTCAATAGTTTTTTTCGTTAATTTGGGCAAACGGGGCATTTTCGTCAAAAAAACGGTGAATAAAGCTGTATACTGTCTTATATCGTGCATTATATCACATTCTGATGATCGCTGATGCGTTTATCCTGCGATATACTATTGTATATGTATAATGGTATCATAACATCCGGCATTATCCTATTATCAGATATAGCTAAAATCTATATCAATTAATAGAAATTATATATTTGACATTATAGCTTTTTTCTATTATACTGTATACATAATGTTTATCGGACGATCAAAAGGTGTATTCTCCGCGGCAGCGGCGGGTACACCGGAGATATCAAGTATAAGGAGAAATACAGAATGTCTCATACCATCAATACAAAATGCGTTCAGGCAGGATATACCCCCGCAAACGGCGAACCCCGTCAGGTGCCCATAGTCCAGTCCACTACTTTCAAATATGATACTTCCGAGGATATGGGAAAGCTTTTTGACCTTGAAGCCTCGGGCTACTTCTACACAAGGCTCCAGAACCCCACCAATGAC
>CAMHMM010000247.1 GCA_946186215.1 uncultured Ruminococcus sp.
AAGTCTACTCCCGAGGGCGCAAGAGATTATCTTATCCCCTCAAGAGTTCACCCGGGCAGCTTCTATGCTCTGCCTCAGTCGCCTCAGATCTATAAGCAGCTTCTTATGATCTCCGGCTTTGACCGCTATATCCAGCTTGCAAGATGCTTCCGCGACGAGGATCTGCGTGCAGACAGACAGCCTGAATTCACTCAGATCGACCTTGAGATGTCTTTTGTTGATTCCGAGGATATACAGGAATGTGTTGAAGGATTTATCAGTTATGTATACAAGAAGGTCTGCGGCATTGACATCTCACTGCCGCTCCCGAGACTTACATTTGCTGAGGCTATGAACCGCTTTGGCTCTGATAAGCCCGATACACGCTTTGGCTTTGAGATCACTGATATCACCGAAAAAGTTTCAGACATAGACTTTGTTGTGTTCAAAAGCGCTGTTGAAGCAGGCGGCAGTGTCCGTGCAATAAATGTAAAAGGCGGCGCATCTGTTTATACAAGAAAGGAAATAGATAAGCTGACCGAACACGCAAAGGGTATTGGTGCGAAGGGACTCGCTTATATCAGATGGGCTGAGGATGAGCCCAACATTTCCTTTAAAAAGTTCCTTGCTGACGGTGATGCAGAAAAGATCTTCTCAGCTGTTGATGCACAAAAGGGAGACCTGATCCTTATCTGTGCGGATAAAAACAAGATAGTTCTTTCCGTTCTGGGCGCTCTCAGACTTATCTGCGCAAAGCGTCTGGGCGTTATAGACGAGAGCAAGAACAATTTCCTGTGGATCACCGAAATGCCCTTCTTTGAGCAGGACGATGAAACAGGCAAGTGGGTGGCAGCACATCATCCCTTCACCATGCCTATGGAGGAGTGCATAGATATCCTCGACAGCGATCCTGCTAATGTTCGTGCAAAAGCGTGGGATCTGGTGCTCAACGGAACCGAGCTTTCGAGCGGCTCCATGCGTATCACCGACTTTGAGCTCCAGCAGAAGATGTTTGAGGCTCTGGGCATGACCGATGAGGAGATTGAAGCTAAATTCGGCTTCCTCGTTGACGCTTATCGTTACGCTGCACCTCCTCACGGCGGTATGGGTATCGGTCTTGACAGACTTGCAATGATGATGTGCGGAGCTGAATCACTCAGGGATGTTACAGCATTCCCCAAGGTGCAGAACGCTTCCGAGCTCATGTCCGGCTGCCCTTCCGAGGTGGACAAGGACAGTCTCGATATTCTTGGTATAGGCATAAAGGAATGATCAACGGCGGCCGGCAGCGGGTAGTCAAGTCCGCTGCCGGCCTGATGTGTATGGTATAGATTATGATCAGTATCTCTTACAGAAAACTAAAATATGCGGCTGTGGCGTTCGCCGCAGTGCAGATAGCAGGCTTTTTCTTCGGCTGGCTCTCCGTTGTGTGGGCTGTCATATTCACATTTATGCTTGCAGCGGCGATATTTTTCTCTTACAGATCCCATTCTGATGAGGATTCGGAGTACAGCCGCATTGAAATATCTCCCAAGGCGCTTATAGGGCTTCTGATATTGTCGCTCGTATGGTGCTTTGTTGCAGGTCAGGGCGGATTTGTCCGCCAGACGGGAGATCATGCCACAAGGAATATGATCATCGCCGATATGACCTTGAAAAAATGGCCTGTGACCTATCATGATGATTCCAATATGCTGTGCTACTACATCTGCTACTGGATCATTCCCTGCGGTATCGGCAGAATATTCTACACTATCACGGAAAACGCCTCTCTTGCACTGCGTATAAGCAATATCATGCTTCTGATACAGAGCACCATAGGCTGCTATATCACTCTGCTTCTGGCAGCACTTGTCACCCAGCCCAGGAAAAAGGCTATGCCCTTTGCTTCTGCGCTGCTGTTCATATTTTTCAGCGGTCTTGATATCATAGGCGATAAAATAACGAATATTGATCATGAAGCACTCAACCATATCGAATGGTGGGCGGCTTTCTTCCAGTTTTCATCTATCAATACAGGTCTGTTCTGGGTTTATAATCAGACTGTGCCTGTGTGGCCGTTCATACTGTGCCTTATGAATGAGAAAAAGTGCAGGGACTTTGCATTCCTTGCTCTGCTGGCCTTTCCTTTCGGCCCCTTCCCCTTTGTCGGGATGTTCATTTTCTGCGTGACAAAGGCCGTGTTTATATTCATTGATTCCTTTAAGGAAAAGAAGCTCAAAGAAGAGATCATCAGAACGCTCTCGCCGCAGAATTTCATCGTGTGCATATCGGTATTTGCTGTGTTTGCACTGTACTTCACATCAAGCGTGCTGCTTGTAAGCGACGGCGGCAGCTCGGTCAATACGGGATTTCGTTTTCATGACCTTCTTACACATCCTGGCAATGATCCTACTGTCGGGCAGTTTATCATAAGGTATATTGAATTTATCCTTATTGAAATTATGATATACTCCATCATACTTATCATAAAGGACAAGCAGAACAGGAAAATGGTGATTGCTACCACTGCGGCACTGATGCTCATACCTCTGTTCCAGATAGGCTATCAGTATGATTTCGGTATGAGAGTTTCCATTCCGGGGATAATGTTCATTGCAGTGCTTTTTATCAGGTATCTGCTTGAAAACGCATCATCCTACGAAAAATTTGAGCTTGAAAAGATCCTGCGGACAAATCCTGCATTCTTTGCAGCCTGCTTTATCTTTGTAATAGGTGCAGGAACTCCGTTTATTGAAATGGCAACCACCGTCAAGCGCACCATAGAGATACATACGGCGGGCATGGGAGAAACAGCCGGATTTGACTACGATCATCTGTATATCTACACCCTTGAAACGGATGAATCGCAGACAGGAAATTTCTTTGCCCAGAACTACAAAAATTCCGTATTCTACAAGGCGTTTATGCGTAAGGAATGATATAAATGAGATTCAGACCATGTATTGATATCCACAACGGAAAGGTAAAGCAGATAGTCGGCGGAACACTTACCGACAGCGGTGCAGCCGAGAATTTTGTATCCGACAAGGATGCGGGGTATTTTGCGGAGCTTTACAGAAAGCACGGCCTGTACGGCGGTCATGCCATACTTCTCAACAAAAAAGGTACGCCCGAATATGAAGCGGATAAAAAGCAGGCGTTTGCAGCATTCGCTGCATTTCCCGACGGAATACAGGCAGGCGGCGGGATAGACATAAACAGTGCAGGAGAATTCATCGATGCAGGTGCGGCGGCGGTCATAGTCACATCCGCTGTATTTCATGACGGGCAGATAGACTATGATATGCTAAGGAGCCTTTCGGATACGGTGTCAGCTGCAAAGCTTGTTCTCGATCTTTCTGTCCGCAGGCGCGGTGATGAATATATCATTGTTACGGACAGATGGCAGAAATACACAGAAACTGCTCTTTACGCCGGAACACTTGACAGACTGTCGGCATACTGCGGTGAATTTCTTGTTCATGCTGCGGATGTAGAGGGGAAAAGAAACGGTATCGATACGGATGTGGTAAGAATACTTTCCGAAAGTCCTATCCCTGCGACTTATGCCGGCGGTATCGCATCGGAAGATGATATCCGCCTCATCGCAGAGTATGGGAAGGGCAAGGTCGATCTTACGGTGGGGAGCGCCCTTGACATATTCGGCGGCGATCTTGCCTTTGACAGGTTGATAGGACTTGTAAATGCTTTGAAATGAAAGCAGGGGATATTATGGTAGATATAGAGGAGCGCACCAAAAGCAGGATAATGAATGTACTTTCCCAGTCGAAAAGGCCTGTTTCCGATAAGGTACTGAAAAAGAAGATACAGGGGCGCAAGAATACCGCAAGGGCATTCCAGATAGAAAATGCGCTGAAGGATCTTGCATCA
>CAMHMM010000248.1 GCA_946186215.1 uncultured Ruminococcus sp.
GTTTTTATTCCTTATGTCGGTATATGGGTATCGTGCGTTTTCGGAGATCAGATATTCACCGTTTTCAATGAGTTCCGCCCCTTGTATGTAACCTTTTTCAAGCCATTCTTTTATTGTTTTTATACTTTCACTTCTGATTTCTTTTTTCGGCAAATTCCTCAGCGGTTTTATCATCTATATAACTCCTAAATACTATTATACTCAAAATTCAAGTAAAAATCAAGTGAAATTACTCAAAATATAAAGTTTTCTGCGTTATGCACAAAAATGATCCGAGGATCCGATATGTTTTACACAAGAATTAAGATGCTTTGCAAAGAGAAGAACATAAATGTTACAAATATGCTCAAGGATCTTGGGCTGAGTACAGGCAATACCGGAGCATGGAAACAGGGCAAGCTTCCGAATGGTGAGATCCTTCTTAAAATTGCTCATTATCTTGACACATCTATCGACTATCTTGTTGAAGGAGTATGTGTGGATGATCTGAGCCCCGATGAAAAGCATCTTGTAGAAACATACAGAACAGCCCCTGAAAAAGCAAAGTATAAAATTTTGTGCGATTTTGAAAAAATGATAATGGAAGAAACAGAAAAACTCAAAAATTTGAAAATGATATAGCGCATACTTGACATTTTGGCGGATTTAACATATAATTGGCTTATGACACGAAAATGAGGGATATATATGATAGCTTCATCTCCGATGGGCTGGAACAGCTGGGACTGCTACGGTGCCGGCGTTACAGAGGATATAGTAAGGCGCAACGCAGAATTCTGTGCGGATAAGCTGAAAAAATACGGCTGGGAATATATCGTTGTGGATATACAGTGGTCGGAGCCTACGGCGGTAAACCATGAGTATCATCCCTTTGCGGAGCTTTGCATGGATGAATATTCAAGGCTTATCCCCGCGGAGAACCGTTTCCCGTCCTCGGCAGGCGGAAAGGGCTTTGCTCCGCTGGCGGAGTATGTTCATTCTCTCGGGCTGAAATTCGGCATACATATCATGCGCGGCATACCCCGTCAGGCAGTACACAGAAACACTGGGCTGCTCGGTACCGACAGGACAGCCCGTGATATTGCGAAAACAGCGAGCATCTGTGCGTGGAATACGGATATGTACGGCGTTGATCCCGAAAAGGACGGAGCCTATGAATATTATCTGAGCATTTTCAGACTGTATGCACAGTGGGGCGTGGATTTCATCAAATGTGATGATATTGCCCGTGAAATGCCGCAGTGCCGCGAGGAGCTGAAGCTTCTCAGCCGCACTTTCCATGACTGCGGCCGTGAAATGGTGCTCTCTCTTTCTCCCGGACCGGCGCTTATCGAGGAAGCGGAGCTCTACAAGGACACCGCCAATATGTGGCGCATCACTGACGATTTCTGGGATGAATGGCCGTTGCTTTACAATATGTTCGAGCGCTGCGAGAAGTGGAGCGTTCACACGGGTGCGGGGAATTATCCCGATGCGGATATGCTCCCAATCGGCCCTATCAGACAGGACTACAACAAGGACGACAGAACAAAGTTTACCCCGGACGAGCAGATCACCATGATGACGCTGTGGAGTATTTTCCGTTCGCCGCTGTTCATTGGCGGTGAAATGACGGGCTTTGATGATTTGACGATGAGCCTTATCACCAACGAGGGTATACTGAAAATGCACCGTAATGCCCGCCATGCCCATATTCTGCGCCGTATGCATACAGACGGCAGCGAGATCATCGTATGGATCGCTGCGGATGCCGAAAAGGGCAGCTATATCGCCATATTCAATGCGGGCGAAAAGAATGTGTCCCTGCGCTATTGCCTCGCGGAGGCTGAGCTGTACGGAAATTATGATATCACCGAGCTGTGGTCTGGTGATATATCCGCCGGTGATGCCATCACTGCAAATATCCCCGCGCACGGTGCAAAGGCATACTATATCTGCTGATCATGGTGTTGTGCTTAATGTAATGAAGAATAGTTTCTTTCCCGCGGGATACGGGAAGGAAGAAGATCGTCCGTGACAGATACGGAAAGGAGGTGTGCGCCTTGCAGAAAAATGACAGGAGCCTGCGCAGTCTCAAGGTGAGTATGGTCATCGGCTATGCGCTGATCATCATTATCATCGTGCTTGCCATGTCCTTTGTTACGATCAGGATGACGGAGAATGTGCTCAAGGAAAATGTAAGCGCACTCTCCACCGACCTCAACAGCCAGATGAGGATCAACATAATGAACTATCTGGAGCGCTGCGAATCTACGGCAACGCTTGTGTTTGCGGATCCCGACAATTATACCTATGATGCGACTGATCCGGCTAATGACGAATATGAGGCGCTCAATACCGAGAGCCGTATATCACAGAATCTCTTCAATCTCTGTATCATGGAGAATTTTGTGGATTTCGGCATAGTCTATTCCAACAACCATGTTGTTGGAAAGATATCTCACGGCACTAAGGACGATATGGGCAGCGGACTGTATGATACATTGTCCGCAATGATCACCAGAAAAGGCACTCAGGACGGCTGGTATTCGGGCGTTCAGGGCGATTACAGGCGTATCTATTATGTCAAGCGCCTCAATGAAAACGCAGTGCTGGCAGTCTCGGTATACTCCGACGAGCTTGACAATATCCTTGAACATCCCGATGCGGTAAACGATATGGTAGTGCGCCTTGTGGACAGGGATCTGAAAGTCATATACACATCTGCGGATGAAAATATAACCCGTCTGCCCGATGCGCTGCGCAGTGATATACAGGGACAGACATCCGCTACGCTCAACGGTGAGAAATATATTACCAGCATAAACCAGTGCAATGATGATTGGTTCGTTGTCACATCCATCCCAACGGAATATATCTCCGTAAGGCAGCGGGAGATACAGCGAAACACTATGCTCATAGCTGTGGCTGCTGCGATAATCGCAATAATCATTGATATACTTATTTCCTTTGTTTACACCGAGCCTATCGGCAAGCTTGTGGATATGCTCGGCAAAAAGGCGGATTACGACCAGCTCACGGGACTTCTCAACAAGCGCACCTATGAGGAGCGTGCCAGAGCGCTGATAGCCTCATCCGATGATAAGATAATGGGCTTTATCCTTGTCGATCTGGATAATTTCAAATCTGTCAATGACACTATGGGGCACAAGGTGGGAGATACCGTGCTTGCTGCCACAGGTGATATCATCCGCAGGACATTTCCCGATGATGAGATAAAAGGCCGTGTGGGCGGTGATGAATTCAGCATCATTACCGATCTTGGCAGCAGAGCGGGAGCACGGGACAGGCTCGAAGAGAAATGCGCTATGCTCACTGCGGAATTCAGACACTGTAATGCAAGTGCTGATAAGAATTATAAAATATCTGCGAGCATCGGTGCGGCAATGTTCCCCGATGCGGGCATGACCTTTGACGATCTTTACAGCAATGCTGACAAGGCGCTGTACAGCTCAAAGGATGAGGGCAGAGACACATATAATGTTTACGAAGCGTGATCACCTTTATTGAGGGGGCGGGATGATGAAAAAAAGAATACTTTGCGGCGCTGCATCGGTATTGCTGCTTGCATCCTGCGAGCCTTCCCATACAGTGGTGACCACACAGGAGGAAAAGACTGTCATCAGCTTTTCATGGTGGGGCAACGATGACAGGAACGAATACACCCTTGAAGCGGTAGACCGCTTTGAAAGACTCAATCCCGATATAGATGTCAGATGCAGCTATACGGAATGGTCGGGCTATCAGGTGCGAAATGATGTCCGCATGGCATCGGGAACAGAAGCAGATGTGATGCAGATAAATTTTGCATGGATAGAGCAGTATTCTCCCGATGG
>CAMHMM010000249.1 GCA_946186215.1 uncultured Ruminococcus sp.
AGCGTATGAAAACGCGCTTGACACCCAGCAGTGCTCTGAGCTTTCGCAGGATCGCAAGATATTCGCTGTGATCCACATGAAGGTTTTTGCAGGGCTCGGGAGCAAGGCATTTTTTGCCCTTGCAAAGCCCGTGTTTGAGCTGTTTATCACATGAGGGACCGCGGAAATTTGCCGTAGGGCCGCCCACATCGTGGATATATCCCTTGAAGCCCTTCATATGCGTGAGCTTTTTTGCCTCTTCGATTATGGACTCCTCGCTGCGGCAGGTAACGCGCCTGCCCTGATGAAGCGCTATGGAGCAGAAATTACAGAAGCCGAAGCAGCCGCGGTTGTGAGTTATGGAAAACTGCACCTCTTTTATGGAAGGAACGCCGCCCTCAGCCTCATAGCACGGATGATATGTGCGCTCATAGGGAAGCGAATACACAAGATCGAGCTCCTCTGTGGAAAGGGACAGAGCAGGCGGGTTCTGGACAAGCATTTTGCTGCGCTGGCGCTGTATGATCGTCTTGCCGTAGATCTCGTCCTGCCAGTCATACTGGATGCGGCAGGCTCTTGCATACTGCTCCTTATCCTGCGACACCTCCGCAAAGGAAGGGCACTGCACCGCTCCGAAGGGCGTTTCATCGGGATCACATAAATAGCAGGTGCCGCGCACATCCCGTATAGTGCTGATATCCTCGCCTGCATTCAGCCTGTCGGCGAGCTCGACGATCGAGTGCTCACCCATGCCGAACATGAGTATATCAGCGCCAGTATCAACAAGCACCGACTCCATTACCGTGTTTTTCCAGTAATCGTAATGAGCAAAGCGGCGAAGAGATACCTCCAGCCCCCCGCACAAAACAGGTATCTGAGGAGCGGCCGAACGGCACATTTTGCAGTAGACTGTCGCAGCGCGGTCGGGGCGCTTTCCTCCCCTGCCGCCTGCTGAATACAGATCGTCCGAGCGCCTTTTTTTCGCAACGGTATAATGCGCGACCATGGAATCAATATTTCCTGCCGAGACCAGCCACGCAAGACGGGGCAGACCGAGACGCAGAACACTTTTCGGATCACGAAAATCAGGCTGTGCTATGATGCCTACGGTATAGCCGTGATATTCAAGCAAACGGGAGATTATAGCAGCTCCGAAGCTCGGATGATCTACATAGGCATCGCCTATGATATACACAAAATCAAGCTGATCTATTCCGCGCTCCAGCATATCTTTTTTACTGATCGGCATGAACATACTCTCATCCCCTCTGCATCTGTTTATCACATTCAAGCTTTTCTGCTAAAAAACACCGACTATTTTTCCTGAATTTCAAAAGAAATTTCTGTGCCCCTGTATCCTTTCCAGTTCGTCGAACAGCCTTTTCAGTGACACCATTGTTTCGGAAACAATGCTGACATCTACAGGGATATCAAAAAATATCCCGCTTCTGAAATTATTGCCTTTGTTCCTGATATTGCCGCTGACAAACCAGTGGCCTGTTTTGTCATGGCTGAATACGATCTTAGTCCGTTCCTGCGAACCACCGTAATTTTCAAGAATGGCAATGGGCTTTGTACCCGGAAGGCCGTCCAATGCATCATCAAGCTCCAGATAAAAGCAATACAGATTCCCCGTTGTCAGATCACATTCAAAGTGACAATCTGTGCCGCGGCATTTGTATGTCACATCAAATCTGCCGGTCACTCCGCCTGCCTGCAGCGAATGCTCCGTCTGGTCTTCATCAAAGCTGCTGAATGAAAGGATAAACTGCTCTTCACCGTTACGGATATCTATAACAGCATATGGCAGTTCAAGCCTGCTTTCTATCTCAATTGCCTTAAACATAAGCACTCCCCCATTCATCACCCTGCAAGGCATTCTCTGATAAGTCTTCTGAAGCTTTCCTCAAATCTCTTATCGTCATCGACCGTTCGTTTATGCGGACCTTTCAGGTGGTTCTTGCTTTTTCTTCTTTCCACCCTTGCGATATGGCGATCCATAAGCAGACCGTCTATGTTGTAATCGGTGAATATCCGCCCGCTCTGGTGTATAGCATGAGCGCCCTTTCCCAGAGCCATTGCCGCCACGCCGTAATCCTGCGTCACAACGATATCTCCCCTGCTGCACAGATTTATAAGTGCAATATCGACCGCATCATCACCCGCGCCTATGGTTTTAACGGTGCTGTAGCCCGAGGAAAGCACATGACTCGTATCGCACAACAGCACCACCGGAATGGCGTTCTCCTGTGCGATTCGCTCAACTATCCGCGTTACAGGACAAGCATCGGCATCAACATAAACAGTCATGAAAAGCCTCATTTCATAAAAAGAGCCTGATCAATGCTCATTTCTTCACGACAACATCCATGATCATATTGCCGCAGTAGCTGCATACATAATCCTTATACGCTGCTCCCGTGATAGGTGCGCCGCAGGTAGGACACTGATCCTTTACTATCTTTTTTGCAAGCGCCACTTCGAGCACACCGCTGTGGCGTTCAAATGTGCAGTTTCTCAGATATCTTTTCTGCATAGCCCGACGCACGAGCTGCAGCTTTTTCTTTTCATTCTTGCCGCGGTAGGACGGCAGATCGGATGCCTTTACAAAGGGTGTTTTATACTTTGCGAACACTCTTGAACAAACCTCTGCCATACCAACATAGCTTATCCTCATGATCCTGTTTATCAGCACCGGTATAAGTCCGACTATGACAAATGCATTCGTGATAAGATCATCGATCATGTCGTAATGTATCAGCTCATAGCTCCGCAGATGGCTGTCTGGATCAAGCAGCACAGAGCGCAGATATTCCTTATCGTTGTATTTTGACAGAGTATCGACCGAAATCATTACCAAAATCACTATAACAAAAAGTGACAGCCCCATGAGTATCGGGAAAAATATCTTTCTCGCATCAAGATTCTTTGCGGTGTAATAAGCCGCATTTTTGGGCTTGCCATCCAGCTCATTCGAGATGCTGTAAAATCTTCCGTCGGTAAGCACCTTTGCACGAAGATCTGAGCTGCCGCAATACGAACAAACACCTGTGAAGTATATCTTTTTCTCGATATGCGCCCCGCAGCTGCGGCATTCACATTCAGCAGTCTTTGAGGTGAGCTCCACATTTTTCCCGCTCTTGTCTATGTCATAATTTTTCATATAAAGCCATTTGAAGCTTTTAAGCTGCTTTGCCACCTTTTCCTTTGTCTTGCCTGTAACATCCGCTAATTCCTCAATGCTCACAATACCGTCAAGGTCACCCTCAAAATAACCCGAATAGAAATTGGCATCACCGATATCCGATCTTGACTTTGCCGCGTTTATGAGCATAAGCGGACCTACGATGATCCAGAAGATAAAATCCGGCGTGTTCCTTGCGTGCGTTAATGTAAACATATCTCCCCAGTAGCGCACAAGAAGATATAACTCAAACGATACCGAAAACATAAGAGCGAAGATCGCTATTACAGCGATCACAACATTTTTTACCTTTATTAGCTTTATTCTTTTTTCCTGCAGATACATACCTGTTACCCTTTTCCGTCTTTCCTGAATACATTTTACCACAGATCAGCCATAATGTCAACAAAACGCCATAGTATCCCTGACAGGCATGTCAGAGATACTATGGCTGAAATTGTACATCAGCAGTGCTTTATCCTTACTTGTAGCTGTCTCTGCCGGTGATCTTGGTGTAGCACTCCTTGTAGAGGGCGGCGGTCTTCTCAGCGATCTCGGCGGGGAGCTCGGGAGCGGGAGTTACGCCGTTGAGTTTGTTCTCGATGAGCCAGTCGCGGACGAACTGCTTGTCGTAGGAT
>CAMHMM010000250.1 GCA_946186215.1 uncultured Ruminococcus sp.
AATCAGACGAAAAAGGCGATAAACAACAAGGCGATACAGGAAAATATGACAGATTTCCTCAAACACAGCCTTGAGGTATATTTTATCGAAAATCCTGCGGACGCAGGAAAGATCGCCGACCAGATACTGATAAACAAGCGGGCGAGGGAATCTGCGGACAGGATAAGGCAGAACACGAAGAACACGCTTACAAAGCAGATAGATCTTTCAAATATGGTGGAAAAATTCGTTGACTGCCGTACCCGTGACAAGAGCCGCCGCGAGATCTATATAGTGGAGGGCGACTCCGCTCTGGGTTCCTGCAAGACTGCAAGAGATGCGGAGTTTCAGGCGATAATACCGATCAGAGGAAAGATACTTAACTGCCTTAAAGCGGATTACGAAAGAATATTCAAAAGCGAGATCATAACCGATCTTATCAAGGTATTAGGCTGCGGTGTCGAGGTAAAATCCAAGGCAAACAAGGATCTTGCATCATTCTCCATTGATAATTTCCGCTGGAACAAGGTCATAATCTGTACCGATGCGGATGTGGACGGATATCAGATACGCACACTGGTGCTTACCATGCTGTATCGCCTTACGCCTACGCTTATCGAAGAGGGATATGTATATATCGCAGAGTCTCCGCTGTTTGAGATAAACACCCAGAAGATGACATACTTTGCCTATAACGAAAAGGAAAAGGCGGAGATACTCGAAAAGATCGGCGATGAAAAGTACAAGATAGACCGCTCGAAAGGTCTCGGAGAGAATGATCCGGAAATGATGTCCCTTACCACCATGAACCCCGATACGCGCAGACTTATCAAGGTGCTGCCGTCGGATGCTGAGGAGACTGCAAGGATGTTCGATCTTCTCCTGGGTGATGATCTTCAGGGAAGAAAGGATTATATTGCCGAAAATTCCGGCACATATATCGAAATGGCGGATCTGAGTTGATCAGATAGCCGAAAACTGTTACTTTGAATGTAATATTTTAATCTATTTCGGTCATAGTAAACAAATTGATTTCTGAAATTTATTTATTTTGATGAATTTCAATGAAAAAGCTGTGAAATCGAAACATTTTGCCCCATTTGATTGTATATTTAGTAAAAGGGAAAAATTCATCCGGTATACAATGAATGGAGGATATTATGAGAAGAACGATCTTAAGGAAGGCAGCCTGCATCCTGTCACTTATCTGCATGGCATCACTTACCGCCTGCGGCGGTTCGTCATCATCCGGCGGCGGTACCTACAATTCCGTAGCACATGAAGCAGCCCCCTCTGCTGCGGGAGACAAAATGAAGTCCGGTGCGCCATCTGCCGAAGAGGCTCCCCGTGCGGAGACCGAAGCAGCTGCTGCTGAGGCAGCTGACGGCGATGCGTTCGGTGCAGCAGAAGCAGTGGAAGAAGCGGCTCCCGCCCCTACAATGGCTATTGCTCATTCCGATGAAGCAGTGGACTACGAAGCAGAGGAAGAGGCCTACTATGGTGCTGATTACGCCGGTGAGGACTATGCTGCCGGAGAAGTGGCACCAGAAGCCGAGGCTTATGACGAAGAGCCTGTCGAGGAGGTAAAAACCGCTTCACAGATACAGGCAGGACAGCTTACCGCAGGCGAATGGAATGACAATGAAAACTGGGGATTTTTCACAAATCTCTGCAATGCAGGAAGGATATCATTCCCCGCATACGGCATTGATCCCCGTTTCCGTACAGCCGTTACCGTAAAGGACAAGAACGGCGCTCCCGTTGTGAATGCGACCGTTACGCTGTTTGATGAGGACACTCCTTCATGGACCGCCGTTACCGACAAGCAGGGCGTTGTCTATCTTTTCGGAAAGGGCGACACATTACAGGTAACGAGCAAGGATGTTACAAGGCTTTACCGCCTTACCGGCGAAGAGGAAGAGCCTGCTCCCGCTGAAACACAGGCACCCCAGGAAAATGAGGCCGAGACCACAAGAATGACCATCCACGATGCTGTGGAGATAGTTATAAGAAGAAGCGCAGTAGAGCTTCTGGGGCAGGATGCCACAGACAGGCTGCTTGGCAGGGCTAATGAAGTAAAGCCCGAGGAAACTCCCACCATGAAGCAGGTGGAGGAGGATGTGCGCCAGTCCAGCAGCGCATTCGTTTCCAATGAAGTGGAGATAGAGTTTGACGGCAGCGGTGAAAGCTACAAGGATATGCAGATCATGTTCATTGTGGATACCACAGGTTCCATGGATGATGAGCTGGTGTTCCTGCAGAGCGAATTTTCCGCTATCGCACAGACCGTGGGCACTGACGATGTAAGCTACTCCGTGAATTTCTACAAGGATAACGGCGATGTGTATGTTACACGCACTAACCCGTTCAGCGATGATATCCGTCAGATAAGCAAGAAGCTCAATTCAGAGGTGGCAAACGGCGGCGGAGATATCCCCGAAGCTGTTTCTCAGATACTCGATGAATGTATGCATT
This sequence comes from uncultured Ruminococcus sp., assembly GCA_946186215.1. GTDB lineage: Bacteria > Bacillota > Clostridia > Oscillospirales > Ruminococcaceae > Huintestinicola. Next base: position 2,455 of record CAMHMM010000250.1, read on the forward strand.
CACAGGAATGGGAAAACGACACCGTAAAGCTTGCCTTCCTTATATTCGATGCACCTCCCCACGATGACGAGCATTCGCTTGCAACACTCGAAAGAGCTATGAAGGCTGCATCCGCGCAGGGGATCCGCGTGATACCCGTTGTTTCCTCAAATTCCGAGAGAGAGACCGAGCTTTTCGGCAGAGGCCTTGCAATATTCACAGGCGGCACATATGTATTCCTTACCGATGATTCGGGTATCGGTGACAGCCATCTTGAACCCGTTATCGGTGCCTATGAGGTGGAAAGCCTTTATGACCTGATAATCAGGCTCATTGAGGAATACAGACAGTAATACCGTAAAACAGCCGGAATGCGCTGCACGGTGCCCCCTTATTAACAAGTTGATCAATGATCACAGGGAAATGCTGAACAGATCATATGCCTTGTACGGCATTTTCCTTAAGCGGTCATTTGTATTATTGCCGCAGTGCGGCGCTGAAAGGATGTTTTTATCATGAAGAAGAGTGCAAGAAAGGCTATAATTGCCGGCAACTGGAAGATGAACAAGACTCGTCCCGAGGCTAAGGAGCTTCTTGAAGCTATTAAGCCTTTGGTTGCAAATGCACAGGGCAATGTTGAGGTCATCGCCTGCGTTCCCTTTACCAACCTTGAAACTGCTGTTGCAGCTACTGCAGGCTCCAATGTAAAGGTTGGCGCTGAGAATGTACACTTTGAAAAGAGCGGTGCATTCACAGGTGAGATCTCTGCTGATATGCTCGTTGAGGTCGGCGTTGAGTATGTTGTTATCGGCCACTCCGAGAGAAGACAGTATTTCGGCGAGACCGATGAGACTGTAAACAAGAGGACCATCGCTGCTCTCAATGCAGGTCTCAAGCCTATCGTATGTGTTGGCGAGCTCAAGTGGGAGCGTGAGTGCAATATCACAGAGGAAGTTATCGCAAGACAGATCAAGCTCGATCTGTGGTCCCTCACTGCTGAGCAGGTAAAGAATGTAGTTATCGCTTATGAGCCTGTATGGGCTATCGGCACAGGCCTTACCGCTACACCCGATCAGGCACAGGAGGTTTGCGCATTCATCAGAGCACAGCTCGCAAAGCTTTTTGATGCAGCTACCGCAGAGGCTGTTACCATCCAGTACGGCGGTTCCATGAATGCAGGCAACGCTGCAGAGCTCCTTGCAAAGCCCGACATTGACGGCGGTCTTATCGGCGGCGCTTCACTCAAGGCAAATGATTTCAATACTATCGTTCAGGCAGCTGTAAACGGCTGATAACATCCTGTATGACTCAGAGCCGGGCAGTTTTGTCCGGCTTGTTTTTTAACAGTGTTTTTTCAGAGGGGGCT
>CAMHMM010000251.1 GCA_946186215.1 uncultured Ruminococcus sp.
GGCTCCACGGAAATTCCTCCTACAGAGTGCCCTGGCTCTTTGATGAAGAGTCCGTTGATGTGCTCCGCCACTTCACAAAGCTGAAGGGAAAGCTCATGCCCTACATCTGGGCACAGGCAATAAAGACACACACCACAGGTATCCCCATGATGAGGGCAATGGTAGTGGATTTTGCAGATGAGCCTGCCTGCCGCACACTCGACAAGCAGTATATGTTCGGCGACAATATTCTTGTGGCTCCAATACTCAATGATGAGGGCACAGCCGAATTCTATGTACCCTCTGGCGACTGGGTCGATATCCAGAGCGGCGAGATATTTGAGGGCGGCCGTTTCTACACAAAGAAGTACGATTATTTCGGTCTTCCCGCACTTGCAAAGCCCGACAGCATTATAGGCTACGGCGCATTTGAGCGTGATTTTGAATATGATTATCTGGACGGCACAGAATTTGTGGTATATTCTCCTTCCGAAGGCACCGAGATCACCGCAGAGGTGTTCGACACCGAGGCACAGAAGGTATTCACCATTACCGCAGTACGCCGCGGAAACAAGCTTGAAGTGACACACACTCCCACCGACAGGAAGTTTACCGTAAAGGTCGCAGGCCGCGATCAGCTTGAAGTAGTCATAAAGTAAGAGTGTGAATACTCAGAATATTCACCCCCGTTTTTACTTCGGGGGTGAATATATTATGCAGTCAATATATACAATTTCATGTTTCACTTTTATGCAATATGCATAATAAAAAATTATTCACTTGAAAATATCCGCCCGATAGGTTATAATAGAAATGTATGATTGTCCGCAATACCCGACAAATCAACTTACATATTGGAGGAATAAAAATGTCAGATGCAAGAATTTTCTATCAGGAAGACTGTGATCTCGGCAGACTCGACGGAAAGACCGTCGCAATAATCGGTTATGGTTCACAGGGCCACGCACACGCTCTCAACCTCAAGGAAAGCGGCGTTAATGTTGTAGTTGGTCTTTATGAGGGCTCAAAGAGCGCACAGAAGGCAAAGGATCAGGGACTTACTGTCGTTTCCGTTGCAGAGGCTGCAAAGCAGGGCGATGTTATTATGATCCTCATCCCCGATGAGAAGCAGGCTGATGTGTACGCATCCGAGATCGCTCCGAACCTGACAGCAGGCAAGACTCTTGCATTTGCTCATGGCTTCAACATCCATTTCGGCTGCATCAAGCCACCCGCTGATGTAAATGTTATCATGATCGCTCCCAAGGCTCCCGGCCACACTGTAAGAAGCGAATATCAGGCCGGCAAGGGTACTCCCTGCCTTATCGCAGTTGAGCAGGATGCAACAGGCGATGCATGGGATATAGGTCTGGCATATGCAGCAGGCATCGGCGGCGCAAGAGCAGGCGTTCTCGAGACAACATTCAGAACAGAGACCGAGACCGACCTCTTCGGTGAGCAGGCTGTTCTCTGCGGCGGTGTATGCGCACTTATGCAGGCAGGCTTTGAGACACTCACAGAAGCAGGCTATGATCCCAGAAATGCTTACTTTGAGTGCATCCATGAGATGAAGCTCATCGTTGACCTTATCTATCAGTCCGGCTTTGCAGGAATGAGATACTCCATCTCCAACACTGCTGAGTATGGTGATTACACCACAGGCCCCAAGATCATCACCGAAGAGACCAAGAAGACCATGAAGAAGGTACTAGCAGACATTCAGGACGGTTCCTTCGCAAAGCAGTTCCTTCTCGATATGTCTCCCGCAGGCAGACAGGTACACTTCCAGGCAATGCGTAAGCTTGCTTCCGAGCATCCCGCTGAGCAGGTTGGCAAGGAGATCCGCAAGCTCTACAGCTGGAACAACGAAAGCGACAAGCTGATCAATAACTGATCATAAACCAACAGATCCTCTGTACGGTCAATGACTGTACAGAGGATTTTTTATGTTTATTTTCCTAGCCATGCGGCAAAGGAGCTGCATCTAAAGCAGCCTCATAAAAAGATAAAAGATCCGGCCACTGTGTGACCGGATCCAAAAAGATGCTTACTTAGCCTTTTCGATGATCCTGACAAGTCTCCATCTCTTATCCTTGGAGAGGGGACGAGTTTCCATGATCTCTACTCTGTCGCCGATATTGCACTCATTTTTCTCATCATGAGCCTTCAGATGAATGGTTCTCTTGATGATCTTCTTGTAAAGGGGGTGCTTTACATTATCCTGAATGTTTACAACGATCGTCTTGTCCATCTTGTTGGACTTGACAATGCCGACTCTTGTCTTTCTCAAGTTTCTTTCAGCCATTGCTTTTTCCTCCCTTTCTTATTATTCGGCGTTCTTCTTCTGTGAAAGGATAGTGAGAACTCTTGCGATATCCTTCTTTACAGCCTTAAGACGAGCGGGATTTTCAAGCTGGTTGATTGCGTGCTGAAATCTGAGTGCAAAAAGCTCCTTCTTAAGATCAACGAGCTTATTTTCAAGCTCCTGAACAGTAAGATCTCTTACTTCACTTGCCTTCATTATTCGCTCGCCTCACTTTCTTTGTTGACAAATCTGCACTTGATGGGGAGCTTGTGCATAGCGAGACGCATAGCCTCTCTTGCGGTCTCCTCGGGAACACCGGCGATCTCAAAGAGGATCCTTCCGGGCTTTACAACAGCTACCCAGTACTCGGGAGCACCCTTACCGGAACCCATGCGGACTTCGGCAGGCTTCTTTGTAACGGGCTTGTCGGGGAATATCTTGATCCATACCTGACCGCCACGCTTGATGTAACGAGTCATAGCGATACGGGCAGCTTCTATCTGATTGGAGGTGATCCAAGCAGGCTCAAGTGCCTGAAGACCGAAATCGCCGTAAGCAACAGTATTGCCTCTTGTAGCCTTACCGGTCATGCGGCCTCTCTGTACTCTTCTGTACTTGACTCTCTTTGGAAGCAGCATTATGCTCTACCTCCTTCTCTGTTCTGACGAGGTCTGCGGTTTGCGCCCTCGCGCTTCTTGCCATCGTTGTTTCTGCGCTTTCTCTCAGGACGCTCAGGTCTGTTGAGTCTTGCCTGAGAAGCTTCGCCCTTGAGAATCTCGCCCTTGTAGATCCATACCTTTATACCGAGCTTGCCGTATGTGGTGTTAGCCTCAGCAAAGCCATAGTCGATATCAGCACGGATAGTCTGAAGGGGAATAGTTCCCTCATGATAGGACTCGCTTCTTGCGATCTCGGCACCGGCAAGTCTTCCGCCTGCCTTTACCTTGATACCCTTAGCGCCAAGCTTCATAGCACGGCCGATAGCCTGCTTGAGAGCTCTTCTGTAGCTTGCTCTGTTCTCGAGCTGTGCTGCGATATTCTCAGCAACGAGCTGTGCATCGAGATCGGGCTGACGAACTTCAACGATATTGATGAATACCTTCTTGCCGTTGCCGATGAGCTTTTCTACATCACGGCGAACCTTCTCGATGTTCTCGCCGCCTCTGCCGATAACGATACCGGGCTTAGCGCAGTGAACATTGATCCTTACCTTGTCGGCAAATCTTTCGATCTCGATCTTGGGAACGCCTGCAGCCTTGAGCTGCTCCTTAACGAATTTTCTGATCTTGTAATCTTCAACAAGAGTATCACCGTAAGTCGCCTTGTTAGCAAACCAACGGGAATCCCAGTCTTTGATTATGCCTACACGCAGACCGTGAGGATTAACCTTCTGTCCCATAATTTACCTTCCTTTCGACTTACTCATCAGATACTACGAGAGTAATGGTTGATGTTCTCTTGTTGATACGGAACGCTCTGCCCTGTGCTCTGGGCATGATC
>CAMHMM010000252.1 GCA_946186215.1 uncultured Ruminococcus sp.
CAGGTATCTCATTCCTGGCGCTGCCCTTTTTCTCCCACTCATCAAAGAAGTACAGCAAACGGACATTTCGTTCTCTGATACATCTTCTCACAAAGTCACGGAACAGGGTTCCTTGCGGAACATACGGAAAGTCATACCCGTTGAATGATACCATCGCTTTGCAGGGATGATCATTTGGTTTACCCGTCCCCTGCATTATATGTCCGAAGGAGGATGCCGCTATTACAAGACTTATTTCGGGAACGACACTTGCAGCAAGCAGGGCTATACCCGCTCCATTTGAATTTCCGTATATTCCTATCCTTTTGTAGCGATAGCGTTTCATTGCATCGCAGGCTTTTTTAAACTGTTCAAGCGGTATCGCCCTCATGCTTTTGGGCTGACCTTCACCGCCGTAATAAGACAATGCAAGCGACGAATATCCCTTTTCCGCAAACATCCTTGCATATTTTTCGGGAAGTTCAAGCCCCTTGAGCCCTTGTACAACGATGATCAGACGGTCGTCGTTGTTCTGTGCATCATATAATACAGCTTCGAATCCGTTTTTCAGATATGTGTAGTATTTCTTTTTCATAAAACCAGCTCTTTCAAGTTAGATATTGCTAACCCTCATTATACACCATTGGTATTGAAAATGCAAGTATTTATTTGATAAACTTGTCTAAATACACAAAACAGTCCGCAGATGCTGCTCTGCGGACTATATTTATACCAACTGTCATGGAAGATATTTCCTCATCCTGTCCCATGTGGGCATAGGAGTGCCCTTGTGTACCGAACGGTATTTCTCGAATTCTTCGTCAAGATACCTCATTTCGCCGACAGCATTTCTGCAGTGATCTGCTATACATATAATACCGAGCCTGGTCTTTGCCATTATCAGATATAAAGTAAACATAGCAAAGCCCTTGATGCCGCCGTTGTAGAACTCATCCTCCTTCGACGGCATTGCTTTTATGCCTGTACTTTTCAGGAAATCAAAGGCTTCCTTCGTCGCCTTCACTATAAGCTTTATGTCACCGATACCGAGTTTTTTCAAATCGTGACCGACCTTGTAGCTCATCAGGCAATAGGGTAAGAGCGAGCCAATGTGATACATATAATATGCGTACATATCATCCACAGGAGTGATCTTATATCCTTTCACATCAAAGGCTCTTTTTACCATAGCAAGGGCTCTGGGATTGGTGGCGGAATGTATCCCTCCGATGACAAGCTCAGTTTCGGGCAGTAGGAGGCAATATGCTTTCCCGTTCTCACGATGTCCTGCCGAATTCTGGAATCCAAACAGCACCAACCGCTTTGATACTGCATGCTCCTTGATATAGCTTTCATAGCTTTCACATTCGGGATCATTGCCCACCATTACAATAAGTTTTGTATTGACTTTTGACAATGCATCGAGAACTCCTTCCTGCTGCTGTGCCTGCATTACCGAAAACACAATATCGTATTTTACATTATAGTCCGCTTCCCTGACAACATTCGGATGATCAACGGTCATTTTCTTCTTATCAAGTGCGTTTACTATCACAAGCCCGTTGTTTTTCAGTTCATCATAGGTGCTGCGTGCTACTACAGTTACATCATTCCCCGCCCTGCACAGATAATGCACCATAAGGGCGCCTATCGCTCCCACACCGTAAACAAGTATTTTCATTGTATTTACCTTTCCTGTTATTCAATTGCTGTTTCTATCTCCGAAAGAAGTTTTTCAAAGCGGCTGTCTATGAACTTTTCATCTATGAGTCCTGTCATTGAAAACATGGTCAGTCCCAGAAGCTCTGTGCAGATACTTTTTATCAGCATATCAAGGGCTTCCTTATATTCTATGAAAGGATCCAAGAGTATTCTGAGCATATCTGCAGTCTGCTCATGCTTTTCTTTCAGCATTTTCTCTCTCTTCTCTTTCGGAAAGCTGAAATAATACTCATACAGCACCCAGTTAAGACTGTTTTCGTGATCAAGCAGTTCGTGCTTTTCATTCTCAAAATAGATATGGACTGCATCTATAAGCTTATCCGGAGTATCCGGTCTGCCTATGCTTTCCCACACATAGTCCGTTTCTTTCTGTAATATGTCAGTCACGATCTCCTCAACTGTGTGATAATGATAATACAGCCCTCCCGCAGACATACCCGAAGCCTGCGTAACATCATTCATAGTCACCTGTGCATAGCCTTTTCTGAGGATAAGCTCCTTTGTGACCTTCATTATCTCCTGTCTTGTTGTTTCTGATTTTCCCATATTTCGCCTCATTTTTTCGAGACTGATCTCGGTTTTTATATAATATAGCATATACAGCTTTATTTGTCAAGGTCTCCGATAAAATTCATTTGACTTTTGTAAAAACAGATGATATAATAGTTGTATTAAGCTAACTCATTTGTGGATTTGTGACTATATGGCATATTGGCGGGTGATAACAATGCCGGGACAATTTAGTATATCCCCTGATAAAGAATTCTCTATGAAAACAGACGGATTCAGTGGAATATTTTACAAGTCGCCGTATAAAGGCACAAAAAACAAGGTCCTTATCATTCTTTGCGGCTCATCGGGCGGACGGATAAGCATGGTGCCTGTGACTGGATATTTCTGCAAGCGTGGCCTAGACTGTATGATCGTGGACTATTATGGCAGAGACGGACTTCCTAAAGATCTGAAAAATATGCCGGTCGAAGTCGTCGGCGCTGCAGCGAAATGGCTCAGAAATCAGGGATACAAGAAAATTGGTGTTTACGGCATATCAATGGGAACTGCTATAGCTGTACTTGCCGCCGCCGCATTTCCGGAGCTTATTTCCTGTCTGATACTCGTTTCTCCCATGTATATGGTAACACAGGCGGAGAAAAGAAATGACAACGGTGTGCTTGACGGGAGCTCCTTTGCACTGTATGGCACGCCCTACCCGTATGCACAATGGAGGATGTCATCGCTGAAGTTCAATCTCACTTATTACAGAGATTGCCTTATACACCGTGATCTCTACTGTAAGAACATAGTTGAAAGGGCATATTCAAATTGCGAGGATACCAGAGCGATACTTCCCGTTGAAAAAGCACGTGCATCCATACTCTTTGTTTCGGGGTCACTTGACAGTATGATACCGACAGATGACACCTGCAGGAAATTTATGAATACACTTGATGAAAAAGGTTATCCCTACACCCACAAACACTTGAATTACGAACATCTCGGACATGTCATTGTGCCTTTCAGATCACCCGTACTAAAGGCTTTCCGATCGGAACGAATGTATCCTGTTAGGGGAGATAAAGAGAAAAAACAAGCATACAGAGAGATAACAAGGTTTTTGAAATACAACTGGTGATGATTATGGAGAAAAATAGAATAAAGTTGATGCACGCAAAACTGATACGCACACATACAGTGGCTACGGGCGCAGATTCCTGCGATTACTGGTATGTGCCGGATAAGAGCAGAACTGCGAGGAATTATAAGGGTAAAATTGTGTGATTTCGTTCATAAAGACTAAGGTGATCTGATTGACACAAACTTTATTTGAATACGATCATATCCTTATACTCTCGGAGTACCGAACACCCGATATACACTCTCACCTCGCCTCACATCTGATCGTAAGCCCCGAACAGTCGCTTCACTGTATAGTCGATGGTATCAGCTTTGATACAGATGCTCTCTTTATCGCCTCTGATGTGCTTCATACAGTTTATTCTGACACAGGCGATATGCTTGTATTTCTTTTTGATACAACAAGCGCA
>CAMHMM010000253.1 GCA_946186215.1 uncultured Ruminococcus sp.
GATGCGGTAGTGATCGTCGCGGGAAGTGCCGTTTATCTCAATGTCAGGATAATATTCCGAAACAGCTTTGTCAAATGTACCGATCTCGTTGAGATCGTCATTTTCATGCTTGATCTTTATAAAATTAGTCATACCGGTCATCCTTTTTTCGGTACACGGATAGGCTCCAGCCTGTCCAGATCATAGGGGGTTTCCTGATATACACAGTAATTGAGCCAGTTTGAGAACAGCAGATTTGCGTGGCAGCGCCAGTTGAAGTGGGGCGGCTGCCCGATATCGTTCATTGGAAAATAATTGTAGGGCATTTTGATCTTGAGCCCTTTTTCGATATCTCTCACATACTCGTTTCTGAGTGTGAAGCGGTCATATTCGGAGTGGCCTGTTGCGAAGAACAGTCTGCTGGATTTTTCCGACACGATATGTACGCCTGAACGGGGAGACTCCGTGAGTATCTGCAGCTCGGGTATCTTTTCGATATCTGCCCGTCTTACTTCCGTGTGCCTTGAATGGGGAACGATGAAATCATCATCAAAGCCGCGCAGCAGGGGGTGATACTGATCGAGTATTTTGTGTCTGAAAAGACCGAACATCTTTTCCTCGAGCGGGTACTTGGGCACACCGTAGTGATAGTAGAGCCCTGCCTGAGCGCCCCAGCATATATGGAAGGTGGAATAAACATTGGTAAGCGACCAGTCCATCACTTCTGTAAGCTCGTTCCAGTAATCCACATCCTCAAAATCAATTTGTTCCACAGGCGCTCCCGTGATGATAAGGCCGTCAAAGCGCATATCGCGCAGTTCGTCGAATGTGTGGTAAAACTTGTTGAGATGAGAAACAGGTGTATTCTTTGAAACATGGGTTTTCATCTGCAGAAATTCAATATCCACCTGGATGGGTGTGTTCGAGAGCAGACGCAGTATCTGTGTCTCTGTCTCGATCTTTTTCGGCATCAGGTTGAGGATGACCAGCTTCAGCGGGCGGATATCCTGATGGGATGCCGTGGAATGAGTCATATAGAAAATATTTTCCTGCCGCAGTGTTTCGGTAGCAGGCAGATTGTCGGGTATATTGATTGGCATTGTATCACATCCGTTATTGATCGTTTACATTCATCAGTGCGGCGGTAAGTACGAAATTATAGAAATCGGCCATTTCCGAAAGGCGCTTTCCGACATGGTCGGCGTAGTCCTCGGAAAAAATAAGCTCCCAGTCGTCAGAGCGCTCCGTAACGCCGATCGTCTTCCGGTTAAGCCAGTCAAGATCCTCGGGCTTTGCATCAGGGAAGCGGTTTTTCTTGTAAAGATCGCCGTAAAGCTCAAAGCCGCCGCTGTTTTCAACGCAGCTCTTTGCCTTGTGGTACAGCATATTTCCCGAAGTTATCATTTTTCGCAGGGATGCCATCGCTTCCGATGTGGGAACATAGAAGCCGCTGCCGTATTCCGCGCCGTCGGGGGAGATATCAAAGTAAAAAGCGGGCAGTGACTTGTAAAGATCCTTGACGCGCCCGAAGGTTACCCACATATTTTCTCTGAAATACGGCCGTCCGTTGAGGTACCGTGCATCACGGTAGATCCTTGATATATGCACCTTATCTATCGAGGAGTCGATCTTCACTATATATTTGTTCACTCTTGCGGAGAATTCCGCAAGGGGCTTGTCCACGAGCTCCGCGCATCTGTCGCGGTTCTCCTTATACCATGTCTTATCGTTATGCAGGACATTTTCCGTCAGGAAGTCCAGCATTTGTGCTGAAAACGCCATAGGCCGCTCCTTAAAAGTGCTGTTTTATCGCATAAAATACATTATAGCACATAAGACACATTTTGTCAAATCGCAGGCTGAGCCTGCACCCGCTCGTATGTTTATTTGCAGTTAGGAGCTTTTACGCCATACACTTAGGCATACGGAGCCTGTACCCGCCTGCTTGCCTTGGGACGATTGATTTCACAGGATGGAGAAGTGGAAGTAAGTATAAGTATAAGTAAAGTATAAGTAAAAGGTATATCGTCATTGACAGTGATGAAATTTTCTTCAAAAATTTTTCCTGAAACACTTGACAAATATATCAGTCTGATATATAATGCGAATATATCAGACTGATATATAGGAGAATAGCTATGAAAAGACAAAACATAAGAAAGCTTCTGCTTATCATTTCAATGCTGCTTTTTCCGGTGACGATCTATTATCTGAGTCCGTATCTGATAATACGCGCGGCTTTTGAGCATATCGCCAACGGCAGCTTTATCGTATTCTGCGGGATGTTCGTCCTGTCAATCCCGTTCGGGCGCTTGTTCTGCGGGTATCTCTGTCCTGCGGGAGGCCTGCAGGAGTGTGCATATGCTGTCAATAACAAGGTGTGCAGCAAAAAGCTCGATATCTTAAAATACATCATATGGGGCTTATGGTTCACAGCTGTGGTGCTGTGCTATGTCATAAACGGCGGTGTGATCTCGGTTGATCCCTTTTATATGACGGAGCACGGCATTTCTATTTCGGAGATAGGGGGCTATATCATTTATTACGGGATAATCTGCCTTGTGCTTATTCCTTGTGTCATAGGCGGGAAGCGCACATTCTGCCGCCGCTTCTGCTGGATGGCACCCTTTATGATAACGGGCAGCAAAATACGCAGAAAAGCACATCTTCCGGGGCTGCATATCGGCGCAAAGGAGGGCTGTATCGGCTGCGGGAAGTGCAACAAGGTCTGCCCGATGGGAATAGATGTGAAAAACGCGGCGACATCGGGGAGCATCGACAGCGCGGAGTGTATCCTGTGCGGTGCCTGTGCGGACGGCTGCCCTAAGAACATATTAAAGTACGAAATGAGGTATCATCATGACGGAAAAAAAGCTTGACTGTGTTATACTGGGGCTTTTATCCCACGAGGAGATGACGGGCTATGAGATTAAGCGCCGTATGGACACCTCTCTGAGCTATTTCTGGGGGGCAAGCTATGGCAGCATATACCCGACGCTTGAGTCTCTCGTGAAGGACGGTCTTGCCGAAAAGAGGAGCGACGATAACAGCGGCAGGAACAAGCAGATCTATTCGATCACCGAAAAGGGGAGAGAGCATCTTAAAAACTGGCTCAATGAACCGGCGAAGCGTGATGAGCTTCGGTATGAAACGCTTTTGAAACTGTTTTTCGGGAATGAGGCAGGTGCTCCTGTGACCGCAGGGCATATCAGGGCGTTCCGTGATAAGTCGAAAGCGGCGCTTGATCAACTGCTGGCAGCTCGTGTAAATCTTATATCCGCTCCGGATGAGGACGGCTCACATAAGTATTATCTTATGACCGTGGAATTCGGCATAAAAACATACGGGGCATATCTTGAATACTGCGATGAGATACTGCCCAAGCTTGAAAATATGTAAGGGCATATAAAAAGGGGCTGTAAAAAAAGCCCCAAAACAAAAAATTGTGCTGCCTCAGCCTGTCCGCATTCACAGCGGCTGTCGCCGCTGCTCTGCTCGGCGCTGATATGTAAGTTTAGCCGCCGCACTCAAACACTTCCGATTTTACATACGCCATAAGGTTTGTAATCTCGGTTCTGTGTTTCTGAGTGCGGCGGCATTTGCTTCTGTTTATTTATACACCGCCGTTGGTTTTCAGCTGATGGGTTCGTTCTATGCGGGGTTTCACCCCACACCCCACAAGGGGTCTGGATGCTTTTCAAGCATCCGCCCCTATGACCCCGATTACTGACGGTCGCCGATTTTTTTACAGCCCCTTTTTTATTT
>CAMHMM010000254.1 GCA_946186215.1 uncultured Ruminococcus sp.
CGTCTCCGTATGAGCCTACAGGGTCTTCACTGCCTGATATGAAAAATACGGGTGTATCCTTGTCCATCTCGGAGATATTTTTCTTGTCGGAAACATATATTATCCCGCCGAACATATCCCTGTACATTCCCACAGACGGAGCAAAGTTGCAAAGGGGATCGGCAATGAAGCGGTCTACCTCATCAGCATCACGGCTCACCCAGTCCTTAGTGGTGCGTGGAGCCTCGATACGCCTGTTATATGGTTTGAAGATAAGGCCGGAGAGCCGCCTGCTCACATATTTCACGCCCTTGCGCCTTGCTGCGGTATCCGCGAACCTATATCCCGCATATACAAGGGAGCTCATCGGAAAGCCTGTTCCTGCGATGACCGCAGCATCGCAGCAGTCGGGATACCTTATCAGACAGGTGCGTACAAGAAAGCTCCCCATGCTGAATCCATAGTAAAAATACGGGAGCCCGGGATATTTTGCCTTTACTATCTGTGTCAGTCTGTATATATCTGCTGCTGTGTGATCCCAGCCGTTCTCGACCGCAGTAAATCCACGGTCTGAGTCGTTTTTGACAGAAAGCCCGTGTCCGAGGTGATCATTGCCGACTGCGATAAAGCCGTTTTCAGCAAGATAACTCATAAATGAGGCATACATACCGATATGTTCCGTTATCCCGTGAGAGATCTGAACGATACCGCAGGGAACGGTATCCGGAAGGCATATACATGAATGTATCCTGTTGATACGGTCATGAGAGCGGAACGAAAAATACTTGAGATCGGGCATATCCTGTCCTCCGTTGATGACAGACCTGCGTGACCGCAGCGGGAACGATCCAAAGGCGTACCGTTGTTTTCAGCAGGCAGCGGTTTAAAACAATAATATTTTAGCAGATCAGGATAAAAATGTCAATACTATTTTCTGATCTGGCGGGCAAAGTCTGCTGTTACCCGTACTCCCATTTGTCAGGTAACGGACTTTTATGGCTCGGAACTTTTATGCATACTATTATTTTACACTTAGCTCAGATATGGACATCCATACAAAAGTAAAGTGCTGTCCGGAAAGGCAAATGATGAATTTGACAGAAAGTTTCTTATTTCATCTACGGAAAACATAGGTGGATAGTTTAAGCTCCCGACAATATGCTTTTTACTATAATTTTACTTGATTATTAACATCAAATATGCTATAATAACAAAAAACTGATCGCCATGATATTTTGATAATATCACGATCCGACAGGATTGTCAAGGAATTATCAATACATGACTGTATACACCATTATTTGATTATTTGACGGAGGTAATTATGAACGGAGAGCTCAATCTGTTTACAGATATATTATACGGCGTATTCGTAATATTCTTCATTATCCTGCATTATGTTTCAATGAGAAAGTGCTTCCGAAGAGGAAACAAGAACAGGGTAATATATTTTCTGCTGACCATGATAACAGATCCCATGCTTTCGTATGTGCTGGCAACATTCGCATTGATGCTGCCGCTTAGACTTGCAGCAGAAGTCCCCGGGGTCGATGAAAAACTGTTGAATGGCGATACATTTTTTATGACAGCCGTCGTGATAACCTTCACACTTATAGGCATAATATACACATTCTTCATTTTTCTGTTTTCCTGGATCCTTGCAAAGTGGCTGAATGTGCCGAACAAACCGCTTGTGACCTTTGTTTCGCTGATCTACGGTGTACTCTTCTCACTTTCACTGAGCAGCAGCATTGAACTGGCAGATGAAATGTCCGGTACAGGTATCGCAGGCAATTTACTTGGTGCAGCTGTCCCCTTTGCCGCAGGCATACTGCTTTTTATTTTCGTGATAAGACCTCTTTCCACGCTGACGGAAAAGAAGCGCAGCCTGAATATACGCCCCTTCGTTATCATACCTGCGATATTCTGTCTGTGCTATGGCATATTTGCCTTGTCCCTCGAGTCATTTATGAGTGCGACCAGCGCAGGCAAAGAGATCATGAGCAGTACAGTATACTATCTTATATACATCTTCTCATCTATAATTATGGGTATTTTTATATGGGCATTCAATGTTATAATCAAGAATATCAATTCGATGAATGAAGCGCTGGAGGCGAAAGAAATAGCCGCAAAGCTTGAACTGGAGGAGGCAAAGCGGGAAGCAGACCTTTCAGCCGCGCGGGAGATACAGACCGCTGCTGTGCCGAATGTATTCCCGCCATTTCCCGACCATAAGGATTTTGAACTGTATGCGAACATGAAAACAGCAAAGGAGGTCGGTGGTGATTTCTACGACTTCTATATGCTCGGTGACAGCACTCTTGGCTTCCTTATAGCTGATGTATCGGGAAAAAGTATTCCGGGCGCAATGTTCATGATGACCTCGAAGACTGTAATAAGGAGCCTTGCGGAAAATGGCTCTCCTCCTGCCGAAGTCTTCACACTGGCAAACGAAAAGCTGTGTAAGGGCAATGATGCCGAGATGTTCGTGACTGCATGGCTGGGATATCTTGATCTGAAAACGGGACTTGTGCGCATAGCTAATGCAGGACATAATCCGCCCGTACTTATCCGCAACGGAAATGCGAACTATATCAAGCTGAGATCGGGACTTGTACTTGCGGGTCTTGACGGAATGTCCTACAAGGAGCAGACAGTTCAGCTCCAGAAGGGCGATATACTCTATCTCTATACCGACGGTGTTACCGAAGCTATGGACAAGGATTATCAGCAGTACGGCGAGGACAGGCTGAAAGCAGTGCTTTCCTTCGGGACGGAGCCTCCTTCATCCGCACAGGATAACGGCATCACCGAAGCAGTCTGCCGCACAGTCGGAAATGATATTGCGGAATTTACTGCAGGGGCAGAACAATCTGATGATATAACCATGCTTTGTATCAGATATGTGGGCAATTAACTGAAGAGACTGACTTTGCGGGAAGGTACCCACGATGAAGATTTTCCGAAAAAGGCTTATAAGCAAATAGAAAAATCATATTATGAGGAACATGGGAAAGTTATATTAATATGCTATGTTTGAGATTTGGAGCATCGAAATGATGCTCCTTTTTGAAATATCACAAGTCTCACTTTGGATTTGTCAGCAATACGCTCCTTATAAACCAACACCCGCTTATGCAAAGTCATATAGACATTCCTCTCCTATTCCATATCGTCTATACGACAATTCAGCATCATGTTGTAGGCAGCATTAGCATCCTCGCTTTTCTTTCTATCACGCCATCTCTCAATATCGCTTTTGATGGCGATCATCTCATCTGCAATGAGCTCCATGCTTTGGGGCTTGACCTGATAAAGATATGATGTCATACGCTCCATTCCCTTTGGGCTTCCAATTTCCTTTGCTAATACTGAACCCAGTTCAGCAGGGAATCCTAACGATACGAGGACAGATGCCAGTTCATCTCGTTCTCTTCTCCATATGGTTTGGTTGTCTGTCACTAAACGCATCTCCAATTTGATAAACAGTAAAAATATGCCGGATAAAACATCACATCGATCATATCAGCAACTTTTTCAGCATCTTCTCATGGTCATTTACAAACATCTTCATAATAATGTAGCTTTGAGTTTGGGTATATTCACAAGGAACGAGTCCATTTTCTTCAAAGGAATAAATATCTGCACCCGGCATGGACAGTAAGATCGGTGAATGCGTCGCCATGATTATCTGCGCACCTGCGTTCATACAGTCATAAAGCTTCACAAGCAGTGCCATCTGATTTTGGG
>CAMHMM010000255.1 GCA_946186215.1 uncultured Ruminococcus sp.
ATTCTGAGCGGATACTGCAGGGCGATATCTGTATCGTACCGGGACTGGCATTCGCGGCAGACGGACAAAGACTGGGCTACGGCGGCGGATACTATGACAGATTTCTTTACGGCAGAGATATCCTGAAAATCGGACTTTGCACAGAGGATCTGATATTTGACAGGCTCCCCTGCGAAAGCACGGATATCCCTGTTGATCTTGTGATCACCGAAAAGAGAATAATACCTTGCGGGGTGAAATAATGGATAACAGAAGAGATGCCGATCTTCTAAACGATATTCTAGCGGAGTATGATGAAAGCAGTACTGCCGCACGATCGGCTGAAAGGGATCAGAAATTTCTTGAAGAAGAACTGTTCGGCAGCGATGAAGACCGTCAGGAAAAGTATGATCCTCAGGATATAGCAGAAAATTCAGAGCAGGAGGAAGCGGCTCCCGCAGAGGCCGATACTGTGCAGGAAGCCCCTGTACCCTCTCAGCCTGCTGACGACAGCGAGACCTACAGCGAACTCAAATCGGTCTATGATGACATGGGGCTTTTCCGCAGCGACCTTACCGATTCCATCATCGAGGATGATGATATCAAGCAGTACATTCCTTCGGATGAGACGGAAAATGACGGCGATGAAGAAAATGATCAAACAGCTGAGGATGAAGACTATGAGGACGACTACGACGAGGATTACCCTGGCGAGGATGAATACGATGAGGACGAAAAGGATGACGACCGCCCTGTAAGGCGCAGGAGCTCAGGTGCAAGCAAGCTTGTATTTGCACTTATTCTGGTAACTATCGTCATTTCCGTGGCTATAATCAGCTCCGCAGCGGTGATCTCCGCATCAAGTGAGATACTCGGTCTCAACAAATCCGGCGAGCCTAAGACTATAGATATCCCCGAAAACACCACTACATCCGAAATATCCCGCATACTTGCTGCCGAGGGTATAATCAACGATGCACGCCTTTTCAGCCTGTTCTCGAACTTCAAGGGAACAGACGGCACATATCAGCCCGGTGAGCACAAGCTCATCCCCAACATGACCTACGGTGATATCATCGAAGAGCTTCAGAGAAAGATCGTTGTCGTTCAGAGAGATACCGTTATGGTGACCTTTGAAGAGGGCATCAGGCTCGACGATGCCGCAAGGCTTCTTCAGGAACACGAAGTGTGCAACGCAAAGGAATTCATAAACGCCTTCAACAACACCACCTTCGGTTTCGATTTTGAAAAGAGATACGAGAGCAACTCTCTCAAATACTACAAGATGGAAGGCTATCTTTTCCCTGACACCTACGAATTCTACAAGGAAGAGGAACCCACAGAGGTAGCAAAGAAAATACTCAGAAACTTTGACAACAAGCTCACCCCCGACTACTACGGCCGTATGGAAGATATGGATATGTCGCTCGATGAGGTCATCACGCTTGCATCCATCGTTCAGCGCGAGGCAGGTACAGTATCGGATATGAAGACCGTTGCTTCCGTTTTCCTCAACAGACTTGACGATCCTGATGTATTCCCGAAGCTCCAGTCCAATCCTACGACCAATTATTCACAGGATGTGGTCCGTGCGGGACTTGAAGTTTATTCCCAGTCCATATGCGATGCATACGACACCTACAAGGGCGAAGGCCTGCCTCCCGGAGCTATATGCAACCCCGGTATAGACGCTATCGAGGCCGTTCTTTACCCCAAGGATACGAAATATTATTACTTCTGCTCCAATGTGAACACAGGCAAATTCTACTACGCCGAGGATCTTGTGGAGCATGAAGAAAATCTTGAAGCAGCAGGGATCAGATAATGAACTACAATGATCTTGAAGTGCTCGCACCTGCGGGCGATGAGGAAAGACTGAATGCGGCGCTGAATTTCGGTGCCGATGCAGTCTACCTTGCAAAGACCGAATTTGGTATGAGAGCAGGCCCTAAGAATTTCGATGATGAAGGCCTGCGCCGTGCAGTGGAAAAATGCCATGCTAAGGGCGTTAAGGTGCATCTGACCTGCAACACCCTGCCCCGCAACGAGGAGATAGAGCATTTTGAGGAATTTATCCGACAGGCGGCAGACTGCGGCATAAACGCGGCCATAGTTGCCGATCTCGGCTTGATGTCGCTGATAAAAAAATATGTACCCTCGCTGGATATCCATATGTCTACCCAGACAGGTATAGTAAACTATGTTACGGCTAACGAGCTCTACAATATGGGCGCAAAAAGGGTGGTTCTTGCAAGAGAGCTGAGCCTTGACGAGATCGTGGAGATACGGGCAAAAACCCCGAAGGAGCTTGAAATAGAGACCTTTGTTCACGGAGCGATGTGTGTTTCGTTTTCGGGAAGATGCCTTATCTCATCCTATCTTGTAAACCGTGATGCCAACAGAGGCCAATGCGCACAGCCCTGCAGATGGGGCTATCACCTCATGGAGGAAACCCGCCCAGGGCAGTACTTCCCCGTTTTTGAGGATGAAAAGGGCACATATATCCTCAATTCCAAGGATATGTGCCTGATAGACCACATAGACAAGCTCGCAAAGGCAGGGATAACCTCCTTCAAAATAGAAGGACGGGCTAAATCCGCCTACTATGTTTCCGTTATCACAAACGCATACAGGCGGGCAGTCGACCTGTTCAAAGCCGATCCCGACAATTATTCTCTCCCCGAAGATCTGCGAAACGAGGTCTTCAAGGTGAGCCACAGAGACTACTGCACGGGATTTTATTTCGGGCACCCTTCTGAGTGCAGACAGTATTATGTCGACAGCGGATATATCAGAAATTATGATGTGTGTGCTGTTGTGGAGCGCTGTGATAAGGACAGGATATACTGTATTCAGCGCAATAAATTCACAAACGGCGACACGCTTGAGATACTCGCCCCGGGTAAGGACTACATCACTGTTACAGCGTCAGACCTGCGAAATGAGGACGGCGAGGCGATAGAGGATACACGCCATGCAGCAATGCATTTTTCCATGTCAAACCCCTGCGGGACAGAATTCCCTCCCGAAACGATAATCAGAAAAAATGTTATGTGATCAAGCGGCAGCCTGCTGCTAGCCATGTAAGCTATGACTGAAAAGAAAGAACCTATATATATCGAAGGCGCGGTAGATGAAATAATCTACTGCAATGAGGATAACGGCTACACTGTTCTCATGCTCGATGCAGAAAGCGATCTTATCACCGTAACAGGAGAGCTTGGCATAATCGAAGAGGGCGAGGAGCTTCGCCTTTCCGGAGAATTCGTGGAGCATCCGCGGTTCGGACCGCAATTTCGGGCTGTGACCTGTGAAAGAAAGCTGCCCGCTACGGAAACGGCTATCCTCAAATACCTTGCATCCGGCGCGATAAAGGGAGTAGGCCCCACACTTGCCGCAAAAATAGTCAACAAATTCGGCGCGGATTCTCTTGATATCATCGAAAATCACCCCGAAAAGCTCTCTGAGGTAAAGGGTGTCAGCATATCAAAAGCGGAGGATATCTCGCAGGAATTCAAGCGCATACACGGTGTCCGCACGCTGATGATATTCCTTTCCGAGCACGCCATTTCACCCTCTGCGGCTATGCGTGCATGGAAACGGTGGGGGCAGTATTCGCAGGAAATAATAAAGGGCAATCCCTTTGTTATGTGTGAAAACGGGATAGATGTGGATTTCGGAGTGGCTGACAAAATGGCAGCATCTCTGGGAATATCCCACGACAGCCCCGACAGGGTGCTTGCAGG
>CAMHMM010000256.1 GCA_946186215.1 uncultured Ruminococcus sp.
AGGCATACTGTGTGGCACACGCTCCAAGGCCGTTTAAGCCGAGGGAATATTCATAATCCTGATTGCTGTATTTGCCGCCTGCGTACATCTCGCAGTAGACCAGCTCCCAGTTGTATCTGTTGTAGGTGTTGTTGAAATCAAGGGGACAGCCGCGGCCGAAATCCTCAACCTCAACGGAATTATCAAGGAAACGGGTAACGATGATCTTATCACCGTGTCCCTCTCTTGCCTCGTCTATGGAGTTTGAAACTATCTCGAAAACCGAATGCTTGCAGCCTTCCAGATCATCCGAGCCGAATATTACCGCAGGGCGCTTTCTTACCCTTTCCTCGTTTTCAAGAAGCGTTATGCTTTCGTTATCGTAATCCTGTTTTTTCTTTGCCATTTTCAGTTATCTTTCTTGTTTTTCTTTTATTTATATAGATATACTCTGTGTCGCCGTCTGGGAATGATACGCCTGCTCCCATGTAGCCTTTGAGCACATTCCTTTTATCGCCCTCGCGGAAGTATTTCCGCAAAAGCCGTGCGGAGGCGTTCAGAACACTTTGCCATTCCATTTCGCCGTTGGTCTCTATCATCAGCATTTCCGATGACCACACCACATCACAGCCCCATTCATCATCCTCCGGATCGAATGAGGATGTTATCTGCAGATATATTCCGAAGCCATCCTCTGTGGCGCTGAAAAGATCAAAATATATGCCGCCGTCATCGGGGATATCCTCCGACAGCGCATTATCTATCCACTTGCACAGCTTTTCATAGCTGTCCTGCGCGACAGCGGGCTTTGCGGACTTTTTCCTCTTTGATGATGTGATCTCACGGGAAAATACATATCCGTTGTCCTTGCGGTAATACGCCTTTATGCTGTCATCAGGATATATCTCATACAGAAAGTCCGTATTCAGAAAGGGCTTTTCGTTGAGCCGCCCTGCCGCAAATTTATCTTTGAGGATACTGCTCAGATGCGGCGGTGTCGGGCGCGGTCTGTTGTAATCATAAAAGCGGCATATGACCGGCTCGCCGGCATCTTCTGGATATTCATAAATATTTGCCATAACCCGTCCAGAGAATGTATCGTTAAGGGTATCGAAATTTATAAATTCCATACTGGCGTAATACGAAATACGCCCCTGTTCATCATACTGCCATTTATATGTATGGCCATATGGGCGCATTTCGCCGAAGCTTTTACTGTTTTCGTCGTCACATATGCCCACAGCCCATGTGTACCCGTCAAAATCAAAGAAATAATACTTATCCTCTGAGCCGTATTCGTTTATCACATTATGGAAAAGGGGCTTTCCGTCACTGTCATAGCCGATAAGGGTATATGCATCATTTTCGGGCTTTTTCCGTATCACGCGGCCTCTTTTGTGCCCGCCGATAACACGGTGGTTCACAAGACTGGGACAGGCGATCCCCAGCTCATAGGAACGGGTAGTCATAACCGTTTTAACGCACTTTTCGCTTGCCGCCCTTATTATAGCCCCTGCATTTTCCTTTATATATTTCCGAACTTTTTCAACACTGAGTATATCACCGTCAAAGCGTTCAAAAAGCTCGGCCTGTTTATATTCCCGCATAATATCCTACGCTGCTTCAGCGCCTGGCATCGGTAACATTGGGAACATTGCTCTCCCTGTATTCAAGCAGGAGCTTGCACAGAAGAAATACCGAGCCGAAAAACAGCGCCGGTCTCCAGTCAACAGAGGAACGCTTTGCGGATACATACACCTCTGTGGGGTAATCATTCTTGCCCACCGCATACAGCTCCGCAGGGATGCCGTTCTGGACGGTTATCCTTGTGGGTGCGGTGCTTATGAGCCCTTTGAGCACAACATCGCTGAGGACTGCTGAAAGAGCCGCAACTGCAGCAGTTTTGCCTACGCTCTCTATTATCTGTCTGAGTGTCTGTTCATCGGCAAAATAATTCTTGCTGAAAAAATAGTTTATGAATTCATCAGCCTTCATTGTCTTCTCCTCCTTCAGCCTCCACAGGCAGCTCATAAACATAGTCATCCATCACGAAACCGCCGCCGATATCCGTTACGATATCGCTCACACGCTCAAAGCCCATTGCCTCATAAACGGTGATCGCAAGCCCATTATGCTTGTTTACCGTAAGATATATCGAGCTTTTCCCGGTCTCGCGGGCGTATTTTTTATGAAGTTCCATAACTGCGCTGGAATACTTTTTTCCTCTTTCGGAGGCTCTGAGATAGAGCTTTGAAAGGAACAGCCTGTCTCCGTCAAGCTTGACAGCAGTATAGCCCACATCCTCCGAGCCCTTCTTGATCAGATAATAGATATAGGCATCCTTGCTTATATTTTCCTTCATGGCGTTGGTGGTGCAGAATTTCTTGACCATATAATTGGTCTGATCCTCACCGATGATCGGCGGAAAATATTCATGCCAGATCTCGTCGGCGATAGCCTCGACACGATGCAGCTGATCGTCGGTACCTGCCTTTACGAGCCTTATCCTGCTCATATCCAGACGGCGCTTGCGGAAAAATTCGGTAAGGATATTGCCGCAGCGGTCATCACCGAGATATACGGCATTTTCCAGAAGCTTTGATGCCCCGGGAACGGAAGTATCCTTTGCACCGTAAAAGGTCTGCTTTATCCTTGAATTTATGATAGCACCCGAACACATCATACAGGGTTCAAGCGTAGAATAGAGGACACAATCCTCCAGCCTCCAGCCTCCCAGAGCAGTACACGCATTCGTGAGCGCTTCAATTTCTGCATGAGCCATAGGTGAAAGGGTGGACTCACACTTGTTGCAGCCCGTGCCTATGATCTCACCGTTTGATACGCGCACAACAACAGCGCCCACAGGGACTTCTCCCTTGTCGGCGGCAAGCTCTGCCAGCATATAGGCAAAATCCATGTACTTCTTGTGGTCAAGAATGCTCTCCTTCATAATATCTCCTCATCAGGGATACTCCGTACAGGGAATATCCTCAGTAAATCGCACCGTTCCTCACTCGGCATTGAAGCGCTCGATCGCGTCCCTCATCGGATCGCCGATGAGCAGCAGCGAATCAAGTATAAGAATTATCCTCTTGTCTTTTTTTATTATCCCGCTGACATAGTCTGCGCCTGTGATTATCACAGGCATATTCTTAATGTCGGACACCTCAAAATCCTCAACTGCATTTACCCTGTCTGCCGCAAAGCCCACAAGGGAGTGTTCCTCATCATCCAGTCGTGTGACTATTACACAGCGTTCCCTTTCCCTGCTGTCAGGGGCGGAAAACCTTCTGCGCAGTTCTATTATGGAAACGACACTTCCCCTGAGATGAACTATCCCCAGTGAATAATAGGGAAAATCAGGAACGCGCACGAAGCTGCTGCAGTTGGGAAGTATCTCGGTTATCTCTGATATAGGCATCGCATATGCCTGTGAATCCACCTCAAAGGTGAGGTATTTTTTTGTCTTTTCAGCCATTGTATTCCCTGCCATTCATATACATGATCAACAGTACAATTTATTCTTTATGAATTCCGGTATCCTGTCGAGCGACATCTCCGCACAGGCGGCATCAAGCGCCATTGCCTCCATAGGCATACCGTATACAGCACAGCTTTGCTTATCCTGACACACTGTGAAAGCACCAGTGCGCTTTAAAGCAAGCATACCCTGAGCGCCGTCCGCCCCCATTCCCGTCAGCAAAAATGCAAGCACACCGCTGC
>CAMHMM010000257.1 GCA_946186215.1 uncultured Ruminococcus sp.
ACTACCTTGAAGGAACGGCTGCCGTTGTCGCTTTTTACTATAATGGAAGCGGCTCCCACGCCGTATTCCTCACTTGTCATCTCTTCTGCATCGGCGGCAAGCTTATGCATATGGGTGTTGTATATCGTCCTTGACTGCTTTCTGAGAAGCGCCCGCACGGAATCCCGCGCGATATAGTAGCCCTCCTCAAATGAAGTGGTGGAAAATGTCTCATTGAGCAGCACAAGGCTCGATGCACTGCACTGTGTATATATCTCCTTGAAGCGCACACATTCCTCGCCGAGTCTGCCAAGATCCATCGTTTTGTCCTCATCTGCGGGAAAGTGTATGCAGTCAACGGGAACATACCCGAAATATGAAGCGGGCACGGATATACCGCCCTGTGCCAGTGCAAAAAGCTGCCCTATCGCCTGTGTTATGGTGGTCTTGCCACCTCTGTTGGCACCTGTCAGGATATACACCGTATGCTCACGGTCAAAGCCCAGATCGTTGGTGATGATCTCATCCGCATCGGCTGTGTTCAGTGCAAGCTTTATATTGTATATGCCTTTTGCATCCATCAAAGCATCTTTGCTGTCTATGATATCGGGTTCGGACAGCGTCATGCCCTTTGCTGTCTGCGCCTCGGCAAATTCCGCGAACCTGAAATAATAAACAAATTCGGGGATGAGCTTTGATATGTTTATCACTGCCACATTTGCATATTTGACCAGTGTATCGCTGAGTTTTTTCACCAGAGAATCCAGCATCTTGTTCATGACGGTCTCAAAGTAGAACATGGAGTTTCTCGAGCCGTCCCCTTCGGGGATATTCACAAGGGTGGCCCGCGAGCGTGCCTCCATAAACGGGTTTGCCCGTGCCGCCATCACACCTGCCTGCGCCTCGAATATGCCCAGTGCATTGCCGCTTGCCTTCTCTATCTGCTGGTAGTGCATATTGCCGTCCCATTCCTCGGTGCTGTTTATGCGGTCGGAGGACGAAAGGGCATTTGCAAAATTTTCCACGATACCTGATTTTTTAAAGGGCTTGCTGTTGATCGACACCAGACCGAGGGAAATGGCTTCGAGCCTGTCGTTGAGGTTTATCCCCACTGTGACGCTTTTTATATCCGATGCCCGCACGCGCAGCCCTGTGATATCCTCTTTCATCTGCTGAAAGCAGGAATCCTCATAGAGATCATTGACAAAGTCACGGAAATCCGAGAGCCCCTGCGAATGTATATCCGCATCGCAAAGGCAGTCGCGCATTGTTTCAACGCAGATGATATAGTCGTTGAGCTCGCCGAGTCTGTGCAGCAGATACCACACACCGAGCTTTTCATTAGAACCGCGGCGCATGGTACTGTAATCGAGCAGGTACTCTATCTTGTCAAAGAGCTCTGTCAGCTTTACCCTGAGCTGCGGCATGGCGAGGATATCAACAAAGACCTTCTGCCTGTAAAGTGCCACACGGGGATCGGCTGTGGTGTGTGTGAGCACATCCATGATAAGGCGGCGCTCCCTCGGATCGTCGCTGAGCTTTTCGCACAGGGTATCGAGCCCCAGATCATGAAAGGTCGTGGAGGTCATCTGCCTGTATTCCGGCGTATCATCTTCAAAATATGGGTAAATGAGACTGAATTCTTTCCTTTGATCCATCTGATCATCTCCCGTATGTTCATCGGCGAAACGCCGCCGCTGTCAGTTGTTTTTCGTTACCACATTTATCCTGCTGCCGTCGCTGTACATTACAATGTCGCCCGCCTCATCCGTGCGCATGATGTGCGCATATCTGCCAAGCCGTTTCAGCGCCTCCGGAGCGGGGTGGCCGTAGTCATTCCCCGCACCGACCGATATCACCGCAAGAGCGGGCTTCACCCTTGCGAGAAATTCACGGGAGGAGGATTCCGCCGAGCCGTGATGCCCGACCTTGAGCACATCGGCTTTCAGGCTCACACCGCTGTCGAGCAGTGCCTTTTCTCCATGTTCGGTAAGGTCTCCCGTGAAAAGCCATGATGCACTGCCGCAGTCGAGCCTGCACACGATGGAATAGTCGTTTAGATCATCCGAAGCCGTGTTCGGCAGCGGTGAAAGAAAGGTGAGCTTTGTTTCATTCCCCACAGGGTATATATACCCGGCCTTTGGCGAGGTAAGCTCCAGTCCTTTCTCCTCTGCGGCTGTGAGCATCGTTTCATAGGCTCTTGTGGGCGCTGTCAGCTCCTGCGGTGCCTCGGGCATCATCAGCCTGCCTATATCGAAGCCGTATATGATCTGTGCCATTCCGCCCATGTGGTCGGTGTGCTGATGAGTAACGATCACCATATCGAGCCGCTCTATGCTGCGTGATCTGAGCAGTGCCGACACATGATCGGCGTATTCATATTCGCCGCAGTCGATGAGGACAGTCTTTTCACCCTCTATCAGGATGCAGTCGCCCTGTCCCACATCGGCTATGGTCACCCGTACAAGTGCATCTTCATCATCCGTGCCGTAGGTGATACGGGGCGACCAGGCACGGCTTACAAGCTTTTCAAGGCTCTCCTCTGAAAGAAGCCCTGCCTCTATAAGAGCAGCTGCCGCAATGCCTGCTGTAAGCAGCAGAATAAGCATTGCGGCAGTTATTTTCTGCAGCATATCGGAAAATGAGATCTTTTCCCTGCGGGATGACCGTTTACTCATCTGCCGCTGCCTCTGTATCACGGCTTTCTGCCTGCTTTGCGTTTTCCAGTCTGTGCTGCATATATCTTTCGGGGCTCCAGAGGACTGTGCGTCCCTTTGCGCCCTCGGGAGGACCGACAACGCCCATATCCTCCAGCTCGTCCATTATCCTTGATGCCCTTGCATAGCCAAGCTTCAGCTTCTTTTGCAGATATGTCACACTGACACCCGCATTGCCCGCATCGACGGCACATTCGATGGCAAGCTCGGTCTTTTCCTCGTCAGAACCCTCGTAGGTCTTGCCGTTATCCGCAGGGAGGGGTTTCTCGCCCTTGATCTGCGGCACATTTTCCTCAACTGCCTTGATGATATTTTCATCATAGATGACATTGCCGGAGCCGTTGCGGATGAAATCCACCACGGATGCTATCTCCTTTGAGGATGTGTAGCAGTTTTGCACACGGAGCGGCTTTGCAAAGCCTGTGGGGAAAAAGAGCATATCGCCGTTGCCCAGAAGCTTTTCTGCGCCCGTTTCATCGAGTATTGTTCGGGAATCAACGCCCGATGCAACTCTGAGCGCGATGCGCGAGGGAATGTTTGATTTGATAAGTCCCGTAACGACATCCACCGTGGGGCGCTGTGTTGCGATTATCAGGTGCATACCCGCCGCACGCGCCATCTGAGCCAGACGGCAGATGCTGTCCTCCACCTCGGATTTTGCCGCCATCATAAGGTCGGCAAGCTCGTCTATCACGATAACTATCCGGGGGATGGTGTCAAGATCATCCCTTGTTCTGGCAAGATCGTTGTAGTCCTGCAGATTTCGCACATTGTGGTCGGAAAAAAGCTTGTAGCGCTTGAGCATCTCCTGCACCGCCCATGAGAGCGCACCTGCTGCCTTGCGCGGATCGGTCACAACAGGCAGGAGCAGATGGGGTATGCCGTTATATATCTTGAATTCGACCATTTTCGGATCCACGAGCACAAGGCGCACTTCTTCGGGAGTGGCATTGTAGAGGATGCTCATGATTATGCCGTTGGTGCACACGGATTTACCCGAGCCTGT
>CAMHMM010000258.1 GCA_946186215.1 uncultured Ruminococcus sp.
CACAGGTAGTCATTGTCCGTTCGGATTCGGGCATAACCGAAAAATCTCAGCTTGCGGGAAGGATAGTGGCAGTCCAGACTGACAGCTCTGCGCTGGCTGCGCTCACAGGTGAGGATGCCGAGGAAGAAAATCTCACCCTTGCCGCTTCATTTGCATCTCTTGAACAGGTGAGCGATTACAATACCGCTTTTCTCAATCTTGCAAGCGGCGCTGTCGATGCGATCTGTATGGATATCGGCGTTGCAAATTATGAGATCGATGCAAGAGGCGATGAATTTGTGATGCTCGGTGAGCATATCTCCACCGAGGAATACGGCGTTGGCTTCTTAAAGGGCAATACTGAACTGCGGGATCAAGTGCAGGAAACACTCTTTGAGATGCTCTCTGACGGCACATTTGCAAGGATAGCCGATGAATGGGAGCTTTCCGACTGCGTTTGTCTGACCAAGCCCTATACTCCGGCAGAAGGATCATCGGACAGAGATACACTTATCGTGGGCTTTGACGCGGAATTCCCACCCTACGGATATCAGGATGAAAACGGCGAATATGTGGGATTTGACCTTTCTCTTGCACAGGAAGTAGCCGACAGGCGCGGCTGGGAGCTGATAAAGCAGCCGATCGACTGGAATTCAAAGGATATGGAGCTCAAAACCGGTGCTATCGACTGTATCTGGAACGGCTTTACCATAAACGGCCGCGAAGATGATTACACATGGTCCGTACCATATGTGGATAATTCACAGGTTGTAGTGGTTAAAAAAGATTCCGAGATCATCAATGCATCGGGACTCAGCGGCAAAACAGTCGCTGTACAGGCCGACAGTTCAGCCCTTGCCGCACTCACAGGCGAGGATGCTGCTGAGAAAAACAAGAAACTTGCCGAAAGCTTTGCCGCACTCGAACAGGTGGGCGACTACAACTCAGCATTCCTTAATCTCGAAAGCGGTGCTGTGGATGCCATATGCCTTGATATAGGCGTAGCAAATTATGAAATAAAAGCCCGCGGAAACAAGTTCAGGATAATTGACACGATCTCTGCCGAAAAATACGGCATAGGTTTTCTCAAAGGAAACACCGTGCTGCGCGATCAGGTACAGGCCACACTTGAAGACAATGTGTGCCTTTCCGATAATGCTGCAAACAGTATCACAGGGGAAAACGAAACGGATCAGGCCGAGGAAAGCTTTGGCCAAAAATTCATATTTATCTGCGGCAGACTGCTTTCGGGCGTTGGTGCATCACTTGCAATATTTTTCCTTACACTGATCTTTGCACTCCCGCTAGGACTTCTGATAGCCTTCGGCAGGATGTCACCTGTCAAGCCGCTGAGATGGATAGTCTCGTTCTATATCTCCGTCGTAAGAGGAACACCTCTGATGCTGCAGCTTCTTGTGGTATTCTTCGGGCCGCACTTCTTATTCCATGTAAACACCACATCTCAGTACAGATTTTATGCCGTAATAATCGGCTTTACCCTGAATTATGCCGCATATTTTGCTGAAATATACCGTTCCGGCATACAGGCTGTCCCGGTAGGACAATATGAAGCAAGCTTCATTCTCGGTTATACACCATATCAGCGCTTCACGAGGATAATATTTCCTCAGATGCTCAGAAATGTGCTCCCCAGCCTTACAAATGAGGTCATCACCCTTGTAAAGGATACATCCCTTGCATTCGCAATATCCTACGCGGAAATGTTCACCCTTGCAAAACAGGTATCCGCAGCTGAGGCTACGATCGTTCCCCTGTTCGTTGCAGGCGTGTTCTACTATGTGTTCAATGCGGTCGTTGCATTCGTGATGAATCTTGCAGAGAAAAAATTCGATTATCTCGGGAAAGGAAAGCAGTAATGAAAGTCCTTGAAGTAAATGGTATCAGGAAAAGCTTCGGTGAGCTTGAAGTTCTCAAAAACATAAGCTTCACACTCGAAGAAGGACAGGTGCTGTCCATACTCGGCCCCTCAGGCTCTGGAAAATCAACACTGCTTCGCTGCATTTCATTTCTTGAAAACGCAGATTCAGGCGAGATGATCTACTGCGGGAAAACGGCCGTTTCCGATAAAGACGGAAAGGCACATTACGCCCCTAAAAAGGAGCTCCATGAGATAAAGAAAACATTCAGCCTTGTTTTCCAGAGCTTCAATCTTTTTCCTCACTATACCGTTATGAAAAACATCACCGATGCGCCCATCCATGTACTGGGCGTAAGCAGGGAAGAAATGGAAAAGGAAGCAAAGGCTCTTATACAGAAGATGGGACTTGAAGGGCGCGAAAACTATTATCCCCATCAGCTTTCAGGAGGACAGCAGCAGCGCGTGGCAATTGCAAGAGCACTGGCTATGAAGCCAAAAATGCTGTTTTTCGACGAGCCTACCTCTGCACTGGATCCCGAGCTTACCGCAGGTATACTGCGCGTATTAAAGGAGCTCGCACAGGAAAAAATGACCATGATAATCGTTACACATGAGATAGATTTCGCAAGAAGCGTGTCAGATCATGTAATATTCATGGACGGCGGCATCATCGCAGATGAAGGCACCCCCGAGGAGGTCATAGACAACTCGGACAACGAACGCACAAAAGCCTTTCTGCAAAAGCTTGGTTCTTAACAAATTGCTTAAAAGATGTGTCCACCCTGCCTGCACAGGGTGGACACATTAAGCTCTGTGCCACTGTTGAAAGGCAATCGGTCCACTGATAAATTCGGATTATCCCGCGACTAAACTCGTTTTTAAAAAATTTACTTGATTTTTCCACAAAGATATGTTATAATAAAATTTGGTTTTGTGATTGTATATATTTCAGGAGCGAAGCGCGGTTTCCGTGCGTTCTGTTCCGTATCAAGGAGTGTTTTGAATTGTTGATTCTCGTAGTAAATGCCGGCAGCTCCTCACTTAAATATCAGCTGCTCGACATGAATGATGAAAGCGTTCTCGCAAAGGGTAACTGCGACAGGATCGGTATCGACGGCCACCTTTCCCACAAGGCAAAGGGTATCTCTATCGAGGAAGACTGTCCCTTCCCCTCTCACACAGAGGCATTTGAAAAGCTCGTAAGCGTTCTTACTACCGGCGATTGTGCTGTTATCTCCTCACTTGATGAGATAAGCGCAGTCGGCAACAGGATCGTGCAGGGCGGCGATGTATTCTCAGAGACTGTTCTCGTTGATGATGAGGTCATCGACAAGATAGATGCACTCGCTGAAATAGCTCCCGTTCATAATCACGGCGCAGCACTCGCTCTCAGAGCAGGCAAGTCCGTTATGCCCAATGTTCCCATGACAGTTGTGTTCGACACAGCATTCCACCAGACAATGCCCAAGAAGGCTTACACCTTTGGCCTGCCTTATGAGGATCAGGAAGAGCTCCATGTCCGCAAGTACGGCTTCCACGGCACATCTCACAGATTCGTTTCCGCTGCTGTTGCAAAGGCAATGGGCAGGGATCTTAAGGATCTGAAGATCGTGACCTGCCACCTCGGCAACGGTTCCTCCATCTCCGCTATACAGGGCGGCAAGGTAATGGATACCACAATGGGATTTACTCCTCTTGACGGTCTTCTCATGGGCACACGCTGCGGCGCAGTCGATCCCTCTGCCATCACATATGTAATGGAAAAAAGAGGCTTTACCCCCTCTGAAATGGCTGAATACATGAACAAGAAGTCCGGTCTTCTCGGTATCTCGGGCGTATC
>CAMHMM010000259.1 GCA_946186215.1 uncultured Ruminococcus sp.
GCGCTCTGGATGCTGTCAATAAGCTGAAATCCAAAGCAGATGATGCTCTCCGGAGAACCCAAACAGATAGATGTAGCCACCTATTATCTTGCTACAAGATACCTTGATGATATCCATACCAAATACGGTATGCCCTGCCCGGCGAGCGGATTTGATCTCAGAAAACAAATCATGGAAGCAGGCGGCGAGGGTCCGGCAAGAGACGCTTCCTTCGCACTGGGAGATGAATTCAAGGCTGCAAGAGCAAAGTACTATCCCGACGGCGTTCCCGCCTATGAGGAGATCGGCGATACCGCATTCATTACCTTTGACGCATTTGAAGCTATGCCCGACGATGTGGATTATTATAAAACAGCTCCCACTGCGGACGCGAAGGACACAATGGGCATAATCGCATATTCCGTTCAGCAGATACTCAGAAAGGACAGCCCGATAAAGAATGTTGTTCTCGATCTCTCCTGCAACGGCGGCGGTGCTGCAAATACGGCTGTTTATACCGTGGCTGCATTCCTCGGCGAAACAAATCTCAGTGTTGAGGATTCGTTCACAGGCGCAATGGTTACAAACACTTATACAGTCGATACAAACTTTGACTATAAGTTTGACAGCAAAGATACTCTCGCAGATAAGGGACTTAACCTCTACTGCCTCGAAAGCAATGTAAGCTTCTCCTGCGGAAATCTCGTTCCGTGTCTGTTCAAGCAGAGTTCGGATGTATCGCTCCTCGGCGAAACAAGCGGCGGCGGTGCCTGCGCTGTACAGTGGATATCTACTGCAACAGGCGGTGCGATCAGGATCTCCAGCCCGAACCGTCTGAGCTTTTTGAAGAACGGCTCGTTCTATGATGTTGACCGCGGTGCTGATCCCGATTACTATTTCGGCAAGAAGGACAGCTACTATGACAGAGAAAAGCTGGTTGAATTCCTTCACACGACGATGTAAGCGTTCCGGCCTCCGACAATCGCAGCGGACATGATATCGTGCGGTACTGCATCGCACGCAGTACCGCACTTTTTACCGACCGGTGATCTTATCACCCGGAAAGGAGTATACTCATGAAAAATGAACAGAAAAGAAGGATCATATCTGTTGTAGTCTGCGCGGCAATGCTCACCGCCTTTGCAGGCCAGCTGGGAGTAACAGCTTATGCTTACGATAAGTCTCCGCAAGTGACCTCTGCTGCTTCTGCAGATAAATCATACACGATCAAAAAGAAGACCGTGGATATGTACTTTCTGGATCCTTCAACCAAGGACAAACAAAATATCTATTTTGTGAACGGAACGGACATACCGTATATGGATCTGGAGGAATTTATCGAGTTCGTCAAAGCAATCAACTCAGTTAATCCCAAATACAAGCTGAATTTCAAGGCAAAAGGCGATAAAGTTACCCTTACAAGGGAAACAAAGTATCAGTGTATCATTGATTTTTCCAAAGATACCATGTATTTCCAGGACTACAATGCTTTTCAAAAGGTCGTAGAATCTGCTTCCCTGGTAGATGATGTGGCTATGCAGGAAGCAGATGAAAACGGCAAGCGTATTTTCCTGAAAAGAGTATCTTCCGGAACGACTGAGCGTTACGGTTCCGATATCACAATGGATCTTGGTTCTTACGGGATAGATCTTGTCCGCAATGGCGATAAGTATTATGCACCGCTCCAGACATTATGTGACACCCTTCTGGGATCTTTTTCACCATATATGTTTTACTTTAACGGAAAATCCATATTTATCACAGCGGCTGATTCAAGCGAACTGATCGATGCGGAATACAAATTGACTCCGTTAGGAAAGAAGTTCTATAACGGCAAGACAAAGGGTTCGATAAGCAAGGAGCTTGCGGAATACAACTATAATGAGCTGTGCTTTGCGCTTGATATGTACTATGGTCTGAAAGAAAACCATAATATCAGTACCTTCGACGATCTTATGACAGATACCGGGCTTAAAGATCTTATGCTTTCCGGTAAATCCGAATATATCGACACAGCTATGTATATTCTGTCCACAAGGTATCTCGATGATGGTCACACAAAATACGGTAATCCCGGATATGCCACGGATTACACTTTCAGAGAAAAGGTCATTAAGGGACTCGGCGAGGGAGCTACACGCGATCGTATGATTTCCCTCATGGGCAAGATCACGGATACAAGAGCAAAGTATTATCCCGATGGCGTTCCCGGATATGAGGAAGTCGGCGATACAGCATTTATTACATTCGATTCGTTTATAACATTCGATGAAGGTGTTGATTATTACAAGACACCTCCGACGGCTGATTCCACCGATACTATAGGACTGATCT
The DNA here is from genome assembly GCA_946186215.1 of uncultured Ruminococcus sp. Classification (GTDB taxonomy): domain Bacteria; phylum Bacillota; class Clostridia; order Oscillospirales; family Ruminococcaceae; genus Huintestinicola. The sequence continues at coordinate 2,314 of CAMHMM010000259.1, forward strand.
CTTATTCGGTTCAGCAGATACTCAGAAAGGACAGCCCGATAAAGAATGTCGTTCTCGACCTTTCCTGCAACGGAGGCGGTGAGGTCAATGCAGCCGCATACACGATAGGTGCTTTTCTCGGCAGTGCCCGTCTGAGTCTGGAGGACAGAAACACAGGCGCTCTTGTTACCACTGAATATCGTGTTGACACCAACCTTGACCACAAGTTCACTTCAAAGGATTATCTCGCTGGCAAGGGACTCAACCTTTACTGTCTTGATAGCAGCTTTAGCTTCTCATGCGGAAATCTTGTTCCGTGTATGTTCAAGCAGAGCTCCGATGTATCTCTGATCGGCGAAACGACCGGCGGCGGTGCCTGCTCGGTAATGTGGCTGTCCACAGCAGCCGGCGGTACCATCAGGATCTCGAGCCCTTCCACCAGCAGCTTCCTTAAAAACGGCGCACTCTATGATGTTGACCGCGGTGCAGATCCTGATTACTATCTCTCCAATCTTGACAATTACTACGACAGAGAAAAGCTTGTTGAGTATATACACGGGCTGATGTGATCCGTTTACAGATGAAGCAGTTCTCTGCAGAATAAGCAGCGGTTCCCGTTCCGCAGCATCCTTACATCAATGCTATCATATCAGGGCATTCGGGAAGAAAAACGGATATGGCATGAATGCCCTGATATATTGACCTCTGCTGCAAAGCAGACCATAAAAATGTGCTGCGCCTGTGCAGATATAAGGAGGAAAGTATATGACCAGCAAAAAGGCTGAACTCAGACGATACGAGGATGACCTGAATATATGCGGTATGGGTGCTGTTATAATGGGCGTGTGGAGCATCATAAGGATATGTATGCAGTTTATGCTCAATCCGCCGGATCTGGGTATCAGCGATGAAGATCCAGAAACCGCGATATTTGTAATGCTCTTTATGGCGATCGGTGCGACAGTGATACTGGTAATGATCCTTGGCATTCATCTGTATATCGGGATCAATGCGATGAAAGTTGCACAAAGGAAAAAGTACAAAAAGAAATACTTTGCTGTTACGATTATAGCGCTTGTGATAAATGCTGTATCTATGATATCATACAAGGATTCGCTCAGCGATCTTGGCCATATTGATACGACTATCGCGTCTATGCTCGTAGATCTGGTGACGATATACATTCTGGTGATCATCATCAGATCTGAACTGAAGGTCAGAAAACTAAGACTGGAACAGCAACAGGGGTGATTATATGCAGGAAGATTTTCACTATTACGCTACATACTGTGCAGCCTTTATAGCAGGATACTCCCATGAGGAAAGCCTTGATATCGCTTACAGCGCACAGTTTGTCGATCATTGTTCGAGAACACTGCTTGCAAAGATAAAGGCACCCTCC
>CAMHMM010000260.1 GCA_946186215.1 uncultured Ruminococcus sp.
AAGTGCGGCGGGAACGCTGTCATAGCTGCGTATCACGGTATTGCCGTTGAGCATTGTGTATTTCATTGTGAAATTGGAAACATCGGAGTAGGGACCCTTGTGAGCAGCGATGACCTTTTTCTGGAATTCGGTGACAATCCTGATATTGTCCTTTTCCCTGAGTACGATATCCAGATCATTGTATCTGAGATAGGAGTTGAAGTGACCGTTCTCCGATCCGCCGTCAAATCCGGAATAGTTGATGCTTACACTCTTTACGAATGCAGGATCGGGAACAAAGTTTCCTGCGCCGAAGCCCGCAGTTATGTTTATGAGCACATATGAACCTACGCAGATGGCCATGATGATCACATAGGTGATAACGCTCCTGCCGAATTTCTTGAAGCCTCTGTTCTTTATTACCGTGAGCAGGAAATAGAACACTGCCGAAACGATGACCATTGCAATAATTGTATCATCATCGAGCGCAAGGAAAAGAAAGACGATGCAGGCAAGGCAAAGTGTCATGAGGATATTGTAGAATGCGTTGTATACTACAGGCTTGCCCGTATCCTCTGCGTTTCTTTTGCGGTATATGATGTATGCAGCCACACCGTATATGATCGTCACGATGATGAATTTGAGGAGCCATATCAGGAAATCGCCCGTGATGATCTGTTCCTCATTGATATAATCGGCTATCTGGATTACGCCGTATATAAATCCGCCCAGCGGTGATGAGAACGGCAGCACTTTCATTACGATATTGTCAAAATCAAAGCCGTATACGACCTCGCTGAGCATCAGGCTCACAAGTGCGATCAGGCCGGGGATGATGCAGTTTATCAGCACCATGTAGCATATATCCTCAAGCATTGAGCCGCAGAAGGTCATAACGAAGATGCACACAGTGTACAGCATGATCATTACGAATAAAAGGCAGACAACACATCTGAGGAGAAGGGGAGCCATCTGCCCGAAGATCGTGCAGAGCCATGTTCTGTGCCCGGATGTCTCAAGATACTTTCCGTCAAAGAATATATGTCCTGCCCCGACGAGGAGAAACGCAAGCAGCTCATTGAGCACATAGGGGATAAGATAGATAAACAGCCCCGAGAGATAATCCGAAACAAATCTCTGCTGAGTGTTGAGGGGGAGTGAGAGGCGCATATCCACCACTGTCTTTTTGTGGAGATACGGCATAGCGTTGAGTGCGCAGGCAAGTCCGCCGAGAATTGCGATACCTGTTGTAAAGCAGCCTATCACCACATACCAGTCATGATCGGGTTGCTTTTTCATGATTGCCATCTGCAGCAGGATCACCAGAAGATTAAAGGGCACACCAAAGAAATGCAGAACAGACAGAACTATCATGATACGCTTTTCGCGCACTATGTTCTGCCTTGCGTTGTGCAGGGAACGCCCGTTGAATATACTGCCGAGGGAGGGCAGTCCCTTCCTCACAGCCGTATTTTGATTTTCGCTCATAATAATAGTCCTTCCATCGTTCATTTCAATCTGTCGGCATTATAGCCCAGACCTTCCATTTCGTAGATGAAAATTTCCTCCAGCGTCATGGGGATAATATCAAGGATAACAGGCTCCATCGGATCGAGTATATCGTGTATATCCTCCTCCGAGCCTCTGATGATAAGATGATATATGCTTCCGTTTTGCTCTGAATGGAGCACCTGCGGTATCGTGAATGCATTTTCACCGGGAGCATTCCTGAATGCGGCCTGTACCTTGTGGATATTGCCCTTAACGCTGTCCAGATCGCGGTTGAAGAGTATCTTTCCCTGATGAAGAAGTGCCACGCTGTCGCAGACCTCGTTTATTTCCTTGAGATTGTGGGAGGAGATCACAGCAGTGAGCTGTCTGTCGAGCATCGCATCCACGATCATCCTCTTTACTATGATACGCATTGTGGGATCAAGTCCGTCGAAGGCTTCATCAAGAAGAAGATAATCCGTGCCTGCTGCAAGCCCCGTGATAACGATTGCCTGCCGCTTCATTCCCTTTGAGAATGTGTCTATCCTCTTTTTGCGAGGCAGCTTTACCGTTTCCGCCAGCTTTTCAAAGGTCTCCGTGGAAAATTTGGGGTAAAACCCGCTGTAATAGTTGCGCAGTCCCTCCAGTGTGAACGAGCCGAACTGAACGGTCTCATCATCAATGAAGAATACGCGTTCCTTTATCTCCTCATGGTCGTAGACACTGCTGCCGTCTATGAGGATATCTCCCGACTGCTGGCGGTAGATACCGCTGAGGAGCCTTAGTATGGTGGATTTTCCCGCGCCGTTTGAGCCCAGCAGTCCGAATGATGTACCCGTGGGTATTTCAAGGTCGATATTGTCCAGCGCGGTGAAGCTGTCAAATTTTTTGGTAACGCCTTTCAGATTTATCAAGTCGCTTCCCCCTTATTCTCTTTATGATTCTCAACGATCTCTATCAGCTTTGCTTTGTCAAGTCCGCTTTTGAGCGCCGTTCCCACACACTGATCAAATTCAAGCTCGGCGTTTCGCCTGATCACATCGTCATGTGCTTCGGAAAGAAACGCACCCTTGCCGGGGACGGAATAGATTATCCCGTCCCGTTCGAGCATACCGAACGCCTTTGAAACCGTGTTGGGGTTGATGCTGTATTGCTTGGAGATCTCCCTCACTGAGGGAAGCTTATCACCCGGAAGCAGAAGCTTATTTGCTGCAAGCTCGATTATGCTGCGGCATATCTGCTCATAGATAGGAGTTCTGCTTTGGGGATCAATATTCATCATATGATCACCTCTGTCATATCACATTTATAAAGGCACTGTATGCCTGCCTTATGGTCATTATCTGCTCGCGGGGATATCGGGTAGCTGTTTGTATGGTCTTATCCGATGTCCCGCTGCCGACTGTACTATATGTGTTAATACAGTTATATCACATCTGACTGCATAAGTCAAGTAAATCCGGAATTTTGTGTTAATTTGTAATTATTTGTATATCTTTCCGATAAAAAAATCTCCTTCCACTGCCTGCGGCAGGGAAAGAGATACGCTGATCATAGATGCGGCGTTTTGCCGCTAATAACGGCTGAGTGTAAAATGCTAACAAAAAAAGGTTCCGAGCCGCAAATTAGTATTGCCCACAAATCAGAGTACGGGTAACTGCGGATTTTAGCCGCTGTACATTTCAAGTCGGATGCCTGTTATGTAATATATCTGATCAAATGTCAGACTTATATCATCTCTGTCACTAAAATAGACCGTTTCGCCGTCCCTGATGTAATAAGTTCCCTTTCGGTCTGTAAATTCATCGGAAAACTCATATACGGAGCCGTCAAGGCCGTTGATTTCAAAGTGCGACTTCTGTTTTCCGCTGATCAGCTGCGGCTCCTCTTCCATCAGTATTTCATATAAAGCGCGGTAAGACACGCCATCCCTGTATCTGTTCGTGATAATATCATCATATAAGATCCTTGTATCATCCTTTACGATGCAGAATCTGTAGGAATCGGCTTTCCCGCCGTTGATATAATCATTGATCTCTTCCTTGGAAAACCAGTTCATGAGCTCATATGACCTTCTGTACAGTGCGTATTCGAGGAGTTTATCCTCAATTTCTCCGTATGCGATGCTTTCTCCGTCATTGAGCTCAAATTTAAAAGCAGTTACATCTGTTACATTCCTTTCTTTCTCGGGGATAT
>CAMHMM010000261.1 GCA_946186215.1 uncultured Ruminococcus sp.
GAGACAACTGTCGCAGAGACCACTGCAGGCGTTACGGTAGCGCTCAACACGGCAGTCCTCGACGAAGAGGATCAGGCTACTCTCGAGGATGTTGCCAGCAAGGGGCTTCGTGATATCCAGCTTGAAAACACGGAGATCAAGTGGCTCGCTCACTACGATATCAACCCCAACACCCAGTCGGGCGGCTCCGAGTCCGTTCCTCTCAATCTTTTCAGAACAAAGTACGGCGGAAGCGTCAAGTGGTACAGCACCACATGGAATTCCCGCTACAGCGACCTTTCCACTATGGTGCTCGGCGGCGAGGGAATAGATTTCTTCCCCTGCGACACCGCAGCGCTCCCCAAGGGAATAATCAGCGGTATGTTCCAGCCTGTGGATGAATATATCGACATAAACGACGACCTGTGGAAGACCGTTGACAAGGGTATGAACATCTATAACTTCAACGGCAAGCACTATGAGTTCGTAACGGGCATATCCGCAGAGCAGGTGTGCTTCTACAATAACAAGACCATCGAGGAAAACGGCCTTGACGATCCCTATGAGCTGTGGAAGAGCGGCGACTGGAACTGGGATTCCTTCTCAAGGCTTCTTCAGGAATTCATGGATGCAGACGAGGATCATGTAGGTCTTGACAACTGGTTCAACGAGAAGGCACTGTTCCTTTCTGCGGGCGTTCCCTTTGTAAGCACCGATGAAACCGGCTCGCTTATCACAAATGTAATGGATCCCACCGTTGAAAAGGCGATGGATTTCCAGTATGAGCTCAACCAGAAGGGGCTCGTGCTCGATCTTGCCCAGTATGACTGGTCTATCCAGCCGCAGTTCATGGGCGAGGGCAGAGAGCTTTTCAACATAATCGGCGCATGGGATATCAATTCTGATCCTTCCGTATGGGCAACAGGCATCGAGCCTGAGGATCTTCGCATGGTGCCCGTTCCCTCACCCAAGGGCAGCGATCCCTACCAGTCCGCTACGATAGACGGCTGGTGCCTGTGCAAGGGTGCGTCCAATCCCGTGGGCGTTGCGGTATTCGCCGAATGCAACCTTATCAGCGCAAACGATCCCGATGCATCCGCTATTGCAGAGCAGAAGCTCAGGGATGATTTCGGCTGGACGGATCATCTTATCGAGACAAACAAAGAGATAAATGCCATTGCTGCGGCGTTCCCCGTTGTGGATCTTGCGACGGGCGTTTCCACGGATGTGGCTTCCATAACCACCGAGGGCGGCTCAGAGGTAGGCCTCAGAGCTGCGTTCCACGGCATACCCTGGGCAACGAACCGCGATCAGATCGCAGATGTTGTCAATATGCTGGTCGAGGAAGCAGACGGGCAGATCAAGGCACTCAGCTGATGATAAAAGCCCTGCCGTGAATACGCGGCAGGGCGGTGCTGTGCGCACAGACAGGAGATTGGTCGGGACTATGCAGGGATTTGTGGTACAAAGCAGACAATTTACACAGCAGCACCCGGGAGGATGCGTGAATTATTTCGGCATTTACCGCTGTGTTTCGTGGCCGTTTACCGATTTCAACGGCTACAGCAGGGCGGTGCCTCAGTGTGAGACGATGAGTGCGCTGCTGGAGCAGCTGTGGGACGACAGCGGTGTATACGCCTGCCCTCTCTGTCAGGAGCTGGAGGATTATCTGCATATATGCGTTGAAAGCGGCATAAAGCCCCGCATTATGTATATACAGACCGCCGAGAGCATGGAAAGACCGCCGCTGGCCGAAGGGAACTACACCTTTCTGGGCTATGATGTGATCTATTACAGCGATTTCTTCTCTGCGGTGTATGATGATCTGTTCGTGAATATACCTGCACCTATGGAAAAGGATGCGAAAAAGCTCAACGACAACGGGCTTTTTGATAATTACAGCGATGCGCTGGAATTTATCGAGAATATCGCAAGATGCAGGGAAATGGGCATAGATGTGGAATGGCCCGACGGCTTCGAGCCTGTCCGCCTGTTCAGGGTAAACGAGCTCCCTCCTGCGGGAGGAAAGCGGCTGACCTGATGCCATATGCAAAACAGAATGAGTTAAATTTAATTTGCATCCCGGGCGGGATTAACTGCCCGGGATTAATCTTTTTCCCTCGGGATGTACATTGCTGCGGGAGCGGGAAAGACGGCCTTTGGATAATATGCGGTTAATTAATGGGCGCGATATCGTAAATTTATCTGTCGGAATGGCGTTATATGCAAAATGACTATTTTGCCTGGTTAATTTTTCTTATATCTGTGAGAAAAATTTACTTGTAAGCTATTGACAAGTGCGTGATGATATGTTATACTCTTTTTGTACAATACATTTAAGAAAGCGATTCCAATATGGAAAATATGCGGATATACGCTTTCCTGTATGTGCAACAGTCAATGGACTTTACCGCGACAGGCGGTTCAATTTAATCACAGGAAAAAGAAATCGAAAGGCGGATAATTATGAAAACTAAAGTACTCAACGGCGTTTCTCTCCCCAACATCCCCTGGATGGACAAGCCCGCAGACTGCCGCGATGTGGTTTGGCGCTACAACGCAAACCCCATCATCAAGCGCGACCAGATCATGGTCAAGAAGGCAAACGGCTACAGAGAGCCCTCCAACTCCATCTTCAACAGCTCCGTTGTTCCCTTTGAGAACGGCGACTACAAGTTCGCAGGCGTTTTCAGAGTAGATGACAGAGAGCGCAACATGGAGCTCCATGTCGGCTTCTCCGTTGACGGCATCAAGTGGGATATCGCAGAGGAGCGCATCCACTTTGAGTGCGACATCCCCGAGGTAGCTACATGGCAGTACGGCTACGATCCCAGAGTGTGCAAGCTCGAGGACAAGTATGTTGTAACATGGTGCAACGCATACGGCTGGAAGCCCACCATCGGCATCGCATACACCTATGATTTCAAGACCTTCACACAGCTTGAGAACGCATATCTCCCCTTTAACAGAAACGGCGTAATGTTCCCCCGCAAGATCGGCGGCAAGTACATGATGATGAGCCGTCCTTCCGACAGCGGCCACACTCCCTTCGGCGATATGTTCATCAGCCAGTCTCCCGATATGACTTTCTGGGGACAGCACCGCCATGTAATGGGCCCCTCCAAGGGCTGGGAATCCACCAAGATGGGCGCAGGGCCTATCCCCATCGAGACAGACCGCGGCTGGCTCATCTTCTATCACGGTGTTCTTACATCCTGCAACGGTTATGTATATTCCTTCTCCGCTGCGCTCCTTGATAAGGACGAGCCCTGGAAGGTGCTCAAGAGAGGCGCTTCCTATCTTCTGAGCCCTCAGGAGTACTATGAGCTGGTAGGCGACACCGATGCTGTTACATTCCCCTGCGCTAATCTCGTTGATGCTGACACAGGCAGGATCTGCATCTACTATGGCTGTGCCGACACCTGCACCGCTCTTGCATTCACCACCGTTGACGATGTAATGGACTTCCTCGACAACAATTCTCAGGTATGATAAAATATCCGTTCGGGTTCTGTCTGCGTCATACGACTGTGTGACGCAGACAGATCATACTGCACATACGACAACCTGCTTTCCCTTTTATTACTCTCCCTTAAAACGGCATACCCCCGCCCACAATGTGGACGGGGGTGCTGTTTTGTGCGC
>CAMHMM010000262.1 GCA_946186215.1 uncultured Ruminococcus sp.
CGGGTGTCCATTCACGCCCTGCCTTGTCCACAAATCCGGGTATGCCCTTTTCGGCACATCGATGTAGGACAGTAAACAAGGAACATTTTAGAGTGGCTGAAGCGGACTTTGACCGCCTGCTGCAGTATACTTGACTTTTGGGGTATAATACAGTATAATACAACATAGAGCCACATAACCTCATCCGCTGAATGACAGGTCGGAGAGGCTTCTGATAAACCTATTATACAGGGAATGATATAATTGAAAAAAACTTTCTCCTTTTTGACAGCCATTGTCATGATAATGACTATTTTTACGATGTTTCCGGTCAGGGTATCAGCCGATACCGAGGGCTATTCCACATGGGCGGAGCTGCAGCAAGCTATTTCCGCCGTAAGAGCGAATACGCCGACTACCTTCACGCTGACGCAGGATCTGACAGCTGCGAGCACCGACAGCTGTATTGATATAGATACAGATCAGGACATAACTATCGATCTTGCGGGACACACCCTTTCAAGAGAGCTGTCTGCGGCAGAGACAAAAGGCTGTGTTATTTTTGTACACTTCAAGGGTAAGCTCACGGTGACCGACAGCGGTTCGGAGGGCATGATAACCGGCGGAAAGAGCTCAAATTTCGGCGGCGGTATATACAACGAAGGTACATTGTATTTTGACGGCGGTACCATCTGCATGAACTACGCTGAACAGTGCGGCGGCGGTATCTACAACGCTTCAGGCTCCTGTTATATCAGGGGAGGTACAATAAGTGACAACACCTCCGCATCAGGCGCAGGTATCTATAATCAGAGCAGAGACAGCGGACTATTCCTTACCGGAGGCATCATAAGCTATAACCACGCTTCTGACGGCGGAGGAATATACAACTATATAAACGGCACTGTATTCATCAACAACGCTGTGTATATCATTGAAAATGACAGCAGCAGCAGCGGCGGCGGTATTTACAACATGGGTATTGTTTCTATAGACGGTTCTACAATGGTATCCCGTAATTCCGCCGTACAAAAGGGCGGCGGAATCTACAACTGCAGTGATTCAGATCAATACATTGCCCGCCTTATGATGGGCGGCGGAACAGTAAGCTTGAATACTGCAGATTCGTCCGGCAACGGAATTTATAACAAGGGCTCCTTCACCGTCAGCGGCAGGCCCGTGATCAAGGATAATGACGGTGAGGATGTATATCTTGCAGACGACAATCTAATCGAGGTATCGGGAATAGGTCTTGATAACGGCGCTTTGATAGGTGTTGCGGCAGTAACAGACAACCCCGTGATAACCTCGGGATATGCAGAGAGCGCTTCCTCGGAAACCAATCCGTCAAGCTTCTTCTTCTCTGATATAAAGAACATGGATGGTCAGTCGGCTTTCCCGGTCAAACTCAATAATAACGGTGAAGTCTATATCGAAGCCACCGGACCCTATTATCTGAAAAAGAGATGGGACAGCACTGCAAAGGCAGTCAGAACGGATATATGTCAGTACAAAGACAGTATTCTGCTCAGTACGATAGGCGGAGATTCTCCCACACTTGAAAACGGGATGCATTATGCTGCGGATACGGATATCACCTACAACGGGCGTATCGTTATAAACGGAACGGTTGATCTGCTGCTGATGGACGATGTGACACTTACCTGTAAAGACGGCATTTATGTCGGGAATAACTCAACTCTGAATATATACAGCGGCATCAGGGGAACAGGCACCCTTAAAGCCAGCAATTACAACTCTCCAAACGCTGTTATCGGCGGAAACTCCGGAGAGCTTGGCGGAACTATAAATATTCACGGCGGCAATATACGGGCAAATGGTCAAAACGACGCAAAGGGCGCAGCCATAGGCGGCGGAAGAGGTCATAAATACGAGAACAACGATTACGGTTCAATACAGGCGATAAATATTTACGGCGGCAAGATCGTCGCAGAGACCGATGGTCCGGGTGCTGCGATAGGCGGCGGGACTTACGGATATATCTCCTGGGATCCTTCCGGAGGAATATCCATATATGGCGGAGATATATACGCCGCCTCTCGCGGAAACGGAGCAGGAATAGGAAACGGAAAGGGTTCCAACAGTTCCGGCAGCAAGATCAGTATACACGGCGGAAAGATAACTGCATACGGACACGGCGGTGCTGCAGGTATAGGCGGCGGTGATGCCGACATAGATACAGGCATCTACAAATTCGGACAAAACCCCGAAATAGTGATAAATGGCGGTGATATAACCGCAATTTCAAGCGGCAGTCAGGTAACAGGCGCAGGTATCGGCAGCGGTAATTATGATCAGCAAAAGCCCATCACAATAAACGGTGGTACGATATACGCAAATTCATTTTCTGGTGCAGGCATCGGCTCGGGCTGCGGCGGCAATGCAGGAGATATCACTATTACAAGCGGATTCATGATGGCATCCTCCTCTGCAGGCGGTGCGGGTATAGGCGGCGGCAGCGGAGGAAACGGCGGCAACATAAATATTTCAGGCGGAAATGTCGTAGCAGTATCATACGACTATGATGACAGCTTCAAGAACACCTACAAATGGGCACAATACGCTTCGGCAGTAAAACCCGCGGGGCCATACGGCTCCGGTGCGACCGGAAAGGGTATGCTGGTTTTCATCGCATTCGTATATGACCTGTGCCGTGAGACAGATCATTCCGGCGCAGGGATAGGCGGCGGAAACGGAGCAAACGGCGGAAATGTCAATATTACAGGCGGTATAGTCGTAGCTCATGCAGGAACAAATTCTGCGAGCGCCATAGGCAAGGGTATGTCGGGCAGCTCTGACGGAACTCTGACAGTAAATGATGAGCTCAGCGTCATGGCCGGAACATCCACATCGGACATGACATTCTATGAAGATTCAAGGATCGATTCCTGCCGTAAAAGATTTGCAGAGATCAACAGCTGCAGGGTATTATGGAGATGGGACGAGGAATACACGACCGCCGCTATGTTGGTGATATCGGATAACAACAAGAGGATAGAAGCGACTGTTACAAAGACTGAAGACAGCGATTTCACAACATTCACCGCAACAGCAGAGTACAAGGGCAGAAAATTCCACGACACAAGACAACGCAGCAAAAGACTGTTTTGCGGACACAGCATCACTCTTGAAGGTGATATAGGGCTGAATTTCTTCCTGAATCTCACCAGGGAACAGCTCGAACAGGGTGTTACCGTTACTCTTGCTCAGGAGTCGGACGGTCAGACCATAGTGAGCACAGCCGATGTAAAGGCTGCGGATAAAACAAAAAACGGCTACAAGGCGACATTCCCCGTCGTTCCGTCAAAAATGAATTGCAATGTTACAGCTACAGTCACCATCGGAGGAGTGCTGCAGGATGAGACCAACACATATTCCGTGGTGAAATATGCCCAATACATATGCACCGACAGCGATTATATCGAGCAGTACAAGTCAGAACACGGAACGGATAATTATGAATGTCTGAATAAGCTCGCAAAAGCAATGGTCTATTATGGTAAAACTGCACATGAATATTTCAAGACAGGAAACCCCATTACTGCGGAAAACCCTAATTCAGATATCATATCTGGCCCTGATAAAAGCAGCTTCGTCCCCCCTGACCCGATAAACT
>CAMHMM010000263.1 GCA_946186215.1 uncultured Ruminococcus sp.
ACGCTGTAACGATCTTTCTTTTCATTTTATTTTCTCCTGTTCCATAAGGAAAGCTTGTTCAGCATTCCCCTAAAAATTCAGCAGGGGCGAACCCCTGCCGATATACGATCATAATACCGAGATCATCTTATCAAGGCCTTCTCTGTCGTTACTGTTGAGCATAGCCTCTTCGTGTGAGATATATCCGCCCTTATAGAGCTGTGCGATACTGTCATTAAGAGTACACATACCCTGTCTCCTGCTCTGCTGCATAACGCTGTCGAGCTGATATGTCTTTTCAGAACGGATGAGGTTATGCACTGCATCTGTGCCGATCAGTATCTCGCGGGCACAAACTCTGCCCTTCTTGTCGGCGGTGGGGATAAGTGTCTGAGAAATAACGGCTTCAAGTATAGTGGACAGCTGGGAGCGTACCTGCATCTGGCCGTGAGGCGGAAATACATCAATTATTCTGTTGATGGTATCTGCCGCACTGGAGGTATGGAGCGTACCGAATACAAGATGTCCTGTTTCCGCAGCGGTGATAGCAAGGGAGATAGTCTCATAGTCACGCATCTCACCTACGAGGATAACATCGGGATCCTCACGCAGAGCGCTGCGCAGTGCATCATTGACATCATCTATATCCATTCCGAGCTCACGCTGATGGATGGTAGCCTCAATTGTGATGATATGGCACGGTCTCTTATCGTTGATAAGCTGTATCATCGCAGCAAGTGTGGTGGTCTTACCTGAACCTGTGGGACCTGTTACAAGGATAAGTCCCCTCTTCTTCTGTGCAAGATCGTAAATAATCCTGGGCAGTCCGAGTGTCTCAGCATCGGGAACATCCCTTTTGAGCAGACGGATAGTAGCGGCAAGTCTTCCGAACTGATGGAACACATTTACACGCTGACGGGAGCCGTCAGAAATCTCAAAGGAGAAGTCCAGATCCTTGCCTGCGTTTACCATCTCCTCCTGATCTGCATTAAGGATAGCGTGGATCATCCTGTTTACCATAACGGGTGAGAAATCCTCATTGCCGGAAAGAACGCTGTATTTTTTCAGATCGCCGTTGATCCTGAACACAGTCGCAGCACCAACTGTAAGATGAATATCGGATGCATCGCATTCCCTTGCATAGAGTATAAAATCCTCAAATGTTTCTATGTTCATAATATACCTCTTTTCAAACTTACTTGATCTTGAATTGTACGCCGCTTACTGACAGGAAAACTTCCGATGAAAGGTTGGCGATCCTCTGATTTACGCTTCCGAGCACATCCCTGAAGAATTTCTGCTCCTTTGAAACGGGATTTACAGAGAAGCCCATCTCACTGGAAATGATAGTCATAGTCGCATCGTTTACCTGTACTCTCGATATAAGATTTGAAATATCCTCTATGATCTTCGTCTGGATCTCCTTTTTCTTTTCGGGAGTCATATCATCCTCTGAGGGACACATTTTTTCGATCGTCAGAGAGGTATATGTTGCAAGGTCATCAAAAATCAAAAACTTGTGCTTGTCTATCTCGACATCATCAAGCGAAAAGTCCGTCATGATTATCCATTCAACAAAATTATGCTCACCGTTCCACTTGATACGGTCTGCGATCTCCTTGTTCAGCTCATGTGCTGTACACATATAGAGAACATTGTCACAAGCCGCAAAATACGAAACAGCCCAACGGGATTTACCGCTGCTCACACCGCCGGTGATAAAGTTTATCTTTGCCATCAGGTGATCACCCTTTCTGCTGTATAATTGACACATCCTGCGCCGCTGCCCGCTACGGGCACCGCCGACCGGTACATCTGTTTTTCATTATAGCATAATTCACAATGATTGTAAAGTGATTTGAAAAAAAATATCTAAAACAGCAGATTTATGTATGTTCATTTCTGTTAAAATGCATATGAAGTCCGAAACTTTATTCGGACTGCCATTTATATCTTAGAAAATGACAACACCGCACCGCTTGTTATCATCAGCCCTCTATCACACGATAGCAGTCCGATGCATTTTCCTTAGTGGTGTACTCGCTGACACTGACCACCTCGACCTTTACGCTCCTGCTGCCCAGATTTATCTCGATAATATCGCCGGGCTTTACTTCAAGCGATGCGCGGGCTATTCTGCCGTTTACCATTACTTTTTCGGCATCACAGGCTTCGTTGGCAACAGTACGCCTTTTTATAAGCCTCGATACCTTCAGATATTTGTCAAGTCTCATATATCTCTTCCCTTTCATACAGCACACAAAGCGGTCATGGTAATCACTTTACGCTGTGGTGCTTCCAGAACATATTTATTTGTGTTGTTATCCTAAAAAAGCTGCACTGCCTATCCGACAGTGCAGCTTATATTAGGTGATGATCAAAATCTCCTGTCGGCGCACATTACGCGTCAACAGCATCCTTAAGAGCCTTGCCGGGCTTGAAAGCAGGAGCCTTTCTTGCAGGGATAACGATAGGCTTCTTGGTCTGAGGATTAACGCCGTTCTTCTCAGCGTGCTCTCTAACCTCAAAGGTACCGAAACCAACGAGCTGAACCTTGTCGCCGCCCTTGAGAGTATCGGTGATAGAATCGAAAGTAGCATTTACAACTGTTTCTACCTGCTTCTTAGTAACACCTGTCTTTTCTGCAACTGCAGCAATGAGTTCGGATTTTGTCATTTACATTACCTCCAGAATATTTGTGCTATTTGATACCTGTATTATTACAGATAAAATATCACTTTAATTTTTTGGCTCTTTCCCAATAGGAATCGAGCTTATCTATGTCAAGAGCTTTCATATCAAGCCCCTCACATCTTATAAGATCTTCGGTCTTCTCAAATCTGTCTATGAATTTTCCAGTCGAGCGTGTAAGCAGCTCCTCAGCATCATAGCCTTTTAACCTGCACACATTCACAGCGGAAAACAGCATATCGCCAAGCTCCTCTGCTTCATGCTCCTTATCAGCCGAGATAACTTCGTCTATCTCGCTTCTCAGGGACTCGACAGCGCTCTGCACATCAGGAAAATCCATCCCGGCGCGTTTAGCACGCTTTCCGACCTTCTGTGCTCTCATTAAAGCAGGAAAAGAATGGCTCACACCCTTCAATGTGTCTGTGTATGTCTCCTGTCCGTGGGACTCCTGCTTGATATCGTTCCAGTTGGAAAGCACTTCACCTACCGTATCGGCCTTTACATTACCGAACACATGGGGATGACGCTCCACAAGCTTCTGACAAACATCATTGACAGCATCATAGAAAGTGAAATTACCCTGTTCTGCTTCAATCTGAGAATGGAACACTACCTGCAGAAGCACATCGCCCAGTTCTTCACGAAGATGAGCACTGTCCTCCTCATCGATAGCCTCACAAGCCTCATATGTCTCCTCTATGAAGTCCATCCTTATTGACTTGTGTGTCTGCACCTTGTCCCAGGGACAGCCGTTCTCCGACCTGAGTATCCGCATGATTTCAAGAAGATCATCCATGCCGTATCTTTCCTTGAACTCAAAATCCATTATGATGATCCTCCGCGGCACAAAGCCATTTTCAATGCCTGTATATATATTATACGATTAAGTCAGATAATTCAAGAGAATTCTTTAATTTTTTTAACAAATCGTCACTTTCGCCGTA
>CAMHMM010000264.1 GCA_946186215.1 uncultured Ruminococcus sp.
CATTTATGAGAACACGGGGCGTGAAATACTGTCCTGCACCCGATTTCTTTTCGGTAGCGTTCTTTTCGAGCAGTCCCTCGTAAAGATTGCCCAGCCCCTCTTCCTTTGCACTGTACCAGTCAAATTGGTCGATAGAGGTTATGATCTTTTCAAGGTTTTTCGGTTCGTCAATATTGGTCTGTGCGCCTTGATATATCTCACGGACACGCCCCTGACATTTTTCACCCAGATGCTCCAAAAGCCCCTTATAGAACTTCTTAAGCTCTATTCCCTGATAGCTGAGAAGCTTATCCCAGCGGTATTCTTCGGGTATAGCATCTTCAGCACCTGTTTCCTTGCACATTTTTAGAAACAGTATATATGTAAGCTCATTTACATACTGCTGATAGGTGATACCGTCATCACGCAGTACATTGCAAAGATTCCAAAGTTTGGAAACGATCTCCTGATTATTCAAGCTGCACTTCCTCCATCATCATACAGATATTGGTTAAGTTCTTTTATAATATCTCCGAGCTGACCACCGAATCTGCGGTCTATATTAACAAACCCGCCTGCATTTTTATATGCACCCATATCAAACATCTGTCTGTCAAGCACGGGCTCTTTGAGCAGCGTTTTTTCTATGCGGCTCAGCCAGTTTTGCTGATCTTTGGTGAAGCTGTGATTCTGATGCAGTCGTGTAAAGGCATTTTTGACTCTTTCTTCGTGACTTATAAGTGCGGAGCCTATAGCCTGTTGTCTGATAAATGCGATAATATCCGCCGCAATGTCCTGATTTGTCATTTCATTCCATGCCGTATTGAGCTGCTTTTCCGTAAACTCATGGCGGTCAAGTTCTATCATCAGATCCTTTAGGGCCGTCCTTGTAAGCTCCGAAGGGCGGGTGCATACGATATTTAGCGCCGCAATCTTGTTGATATTGGTGTTTATGAATGTTCTGAACTCTTCAAGATAATCCTCCGGTTTGCTCCCCTTGCCGTATCCACGCTTGTGGTCGGTCACTATATCCTCATGATCATCTATTATCAGAACACGCTTCCTATGGAAAATATCCTTGTCAAGCACATCAAATGCCTCTTTATGTTCGCGGATGTATTTGACAGCGGTCTCGGTGTCTGTGTTTTTCAGGTACTCCGCAACCTTAGAGGGAGCACTGCCGCCTGTGAGATAGGAAAACTCTGTAAACGCATAATTGCTTATGGCTTTGGATTTACGCTGTAGTTTAGCGACAATAGTTGTTATCAATTGTGGGTGTTTGGAATTATCAAGCATGTTCAGACCGTTTATAAGATCATCAAATGAAGTCTTTGGATCAACTACCACAGGCTTCATGTTGCTGACGGGTTCCAGTATGTCATATACGCCCACAGGATCATATATTTCAAAATGAGTTTTATTTATCTCAGGGCAGAGCCTTGTAGCTCGCCCTAACATCTGTTCAAAAAGTATGCGGGATCTGATACGCCTTATGAAAACAAGATTTGTTATCTTAGGCACATCAATGCCTGTGGTAAGAAGATCGACAGTGACAACGATCTTAGGGTAGTTTTCATTTTTGAAACGCTTAATAGCCTCTTGGATCTTCTTTTTGTTGCCGCCTGCTACACTGCCTGTTATTTTCATAACGATGTCGTTGTCGATACCGAACTCGGAATATATGCCTTTCAGTATGCTGACTATCATATCGGCATGGCTGTCATCTACCGCATAGATAAGAGTTTTGCCCTCATCACCTTCAAGATCCATAGCGATCTCGTTCAATACTGCCTTGTTGAAGTTCTCAGTGATAACCTTCCTGTTAAAAGTATCGACATCAAACTTCATATCGTCTTCAAGCTCATCGCTGTTGAGGACTTCGCCTGTGTCCTGGTCGTATATGACAACTGTGTCTCCCTTGTCATAGCGGATGCCTTCATCACGGAGCTTGGTATGTATGTCGTGAGGTGCATCATGGTCAACGAGATACCCATCTATGACAGCTTCACGATAAGAATAAGTATATACGGGCTTGCCGAAAATTTCTGTGGTATGGAGTGCGGGGGTTGCAGTCAGACCTATTTTGACCGCATCAAAATACTCTATAACCGTGCGATACTTGCTGATATAATCGTTTTGGTCACGGTACAGCATTTCATCATCACTGAGTTCTTTATCGAGAATATAGCCCCTATGAGCTTCATCTACAACAATGAGATCATAGTCCGTAACAGAGGGCATAGTGTCCCCCTCGCCGTATATGATACGCTTTACAAGACTTTGTACAGTCGCAATATGTATTCTGGTCTCTTTGTCTATCTCCTTATCATTAAGTCCCTTGATGTTATATATGGAATCAAGGGTCATCAGATCCTCTATCTTTACTTCTTTGAATACATCTGCTGCCTGCTCGCCTAATGCGGTTCGATCCACAAGGAACAAAATACGCTTGAAACGGTTGCTTTTGATAAAGCGATAGATCATACCGAGAACAGTGCGAGTCTTACCTGTGCCTGTTGCCATAGACAACAGAGCGGTAGGAGCACCGTCAATAATAGCATTTTCAGCAGCACTTATGGCTTTTATCTGGTATTCACGGAGATTGAGCCCATCGGGATCACGCAGCAAATCAAAGGGTGTATTGCGGAGCTGCCTATCTGCATCAGATATGTCTTTTTCAAGCAGTTCTTTTATTCCGTTGGGAGTTATCCATCCTTGTAATGGCTTGGGACTATTGGCTGTATTACGCAGATCAAGAAACCATATTCCAGATTTAGTCTCAATCTGTTTGAGATATTTTCTTCCGTTAGTAGCGAATATAAATGGTACCTGGAACCTACTCCACTTGCCGATAACATATTCGGAGTGTTCTTCTTTTATCAAGGACGCATAGTCCTTGCACTGATAATCAATTACAGAGGGTATATCCTTATTTGTTTTTTTAGCCTCAATGATACCTACCAGTTGAGTGCCTACAAACAGTGCATAATCAGCATATCCGTTCTTGCTGACGGTAGAATCAGTAGGCCATTCGGCTATTGCAAGGTTTCTGCCCTGCTGCGGGCGAGTACCCTTAGAATAGCGCAGTTCATTGGTATCTGCTTCCCATCCGTATTTACGAAGCTGATCATCTATCAACACCCTCGTTTCAGCTTCGGAAAGCTCCATGTTTTCCGCTGCAGTGGCTGACTGTTTTGCACGCTCATTTTTGCTTGCCTCGGATGCAGCTGTCTTTATTTCCTCTATTTTCTGAGTGAGTTGTTTTATTTCATCTTCGCGGGCTTTTATGATACTGTCGTAGTCGATCTCCGGTTGTTTCTCGGGCATCTTGAAGGGAGCGGGGGTATAATTCCAGTCACCATATACCTGCATGAACCATACAGCGAGATCATCAACGGAATCGGAATAATTATGAACTGCATCGTTGCGGTTTTTACGCAGGGCATAGAGTATGTCATCTATCTTGCTGCCACGGTCGATAAGACCTTCCTGCTTTAGTATTTTTATCCTGTTGGAGTGAGTGTTATCGTATGCCGGTTCGGGAAGGTGCTCAAATACGAATATTTCTTGTATCAGCCTTTCAGCGAACATACCTATTTTGTAAATACAAGCGTTGGGGTCATTATAAAGATAGC
>CAMHMM010000265.1 GCA_946186215.1 uncultured Ruminococcus sp.
CTGTACCTGTGCGGCAGTGAGCATGGATCTCTCACCTGAAAGCACTGTTTCGTGTGCCTTTTCTTCTTCTGTGCCCTTTTTCAGCTCTTCATTCAGGAGTTTTATCTCCCTGAGTTCATTTTTTAATTCAAACAGCTGTGAATACATTGCTTCAAGGCGGCTGTCGACCTCGGATTTGTCATAACCACCGAATGGAACTGTCCTGATAAAACGCGAATCGCTCATTTTAAAGGCTCCTCTCTTTGTTCAGCCGAAGCCATGATACGGCTGTTTGATGAAATTTCCAAAAAATATTGATGGAAATGCCAGAACATCAACAAGGCATTTTTTAATTATACAACTTAATGATTTGTTTGTCAATACTTATGTAACAAATTTCGTCAAAAAATATAAAAGAAGCTCTTTTTTCAGTTGATTATTACAAAATACCGTGTTTAAGCCTGTTTGTAAACCACTGTTTTTCCCTTCCGGAAGGGGATATTTGTGAAACGAAAGATATAAGCTTCAAACCACTATTGAAAGAATGCCTGCAGATTAACATACGGGCAGATGTAGATTGCGCCGACTTATAGCAGATATAAAAGCTTCGAGTTCTAAATGAACGACTTCATACAAAATAGCGAACGGGCAGCTGTCGGCCTTGCCGACCGTTTCACCGTTAAATGTAAAATAATAGCAGGCATAAAAGTTCCGGGCTACAAATAAGCGTTACCTTTCAAATAAAAGTGCGGGTAACAGCGGCGTTTCGCCGCAATATCTTGACAAAGGTCGCCGCTTTTGGTAAAATTATATCATACTCGGTGGCGGCAGCTGGCCGTTCACCTGTGTGACAGCTTTTGTCTGACACTATAGCTTGTGAGGATGCCGGAAATGCGCAGAAGCATTCGTCTGCGTTATACGGAGCGTCCTTGTATTATACATATTCAGGGTGATAGAAATGAAGAAGGTTCTCGACTGGGAAAAATATATCCAGAAGGCTCGTGAGACAGTAAGAGAGGGCATCGTCTGTCTTGAAAACAACGGCGCACTGCCTCTCAGGGGTGAAACAGCGGTGTTCGGCAGGATGCAGCTGCATTACTATAAGAGCGGCACCGGTTCAGGCGGCCTTGTCAATGTAAAAAGGGTATGGAATATCATCGACGGTCTGCGTGAGGCGGGCGCTTCGATAAACGAGGAGCTTGCTGGGACATATAAAAAATGGGACGAGGAAAATCCCGTTATAAAGTCCGCAGGTTGGTCGGGCGAGCCGCTTTCTCAGGCTGAGATGCCGCTTGATGATGAAACTGTCAGAAAGGCCGCTGCCCGCTCGGACAGTGCTGTTTGTATTATTGCGAGAACAGCGGGCGAGGAGCAGGAAAACAGGGCTGAAAAGGGCTCCTATTACCTCAGCGACGGCGAAGAGGATATGCTTGCAAAGGTGAGAAACGCCTTTGACAAGGTCATCGTTGTGCTCAATACCGGTAATATCATAGATATGTCCTTTGTAAAGAAGTATTCGGTAGATGCAGTGCTGTATGTGTGGCATGGCGGCATGGTGGGCGGCCTTGGCGCGGCGGATGTCCTTATGGGGCATTCTCCCTGCGGAAAGCTTCCCGACACGATCCCCGTAAGGCTGGAGGATCATCCTGCACATGATAATTTCGGCGATCCTGCCAAAGCGTATTATAAAGAGGATATTTTCGTCGGTTACCGCTATTTTGAGACCTTTGCTCCCGAAAAAGTGCTTTATCCCTTCGGTTACGGCCTTTCCTACACATCATTTGAATGTGTGCCGTCATTCAGGACGCACAATGGCGGTTTTACTGTTGATGTTGATGTGAAAAACACAGGCTCCGCGAACGGCAAGGAAGTTGTGCAGATCTATGTGAAGGCACCGTCCGGGAACCTTGGTAAGGCGGCAAGGGTGCTTTGCGGCTTTGAAAAGACACCTGAGCTGGCTCCGGGAGAGAAATGCACTCTGAGCAT
This sequence comes from uncultured Ruminococcus sp., assembly GCA_946186215.1. GTDB lineage: Bacteria > Bacillota > Clostridia > Oscillospirales > Ruminococcaceae > Huintestinicola. Next base: position 1,966 of record CAMHMM010000265.1, read on the forward strand.
ATGCGTTCCCGAATATTCCTATTCCTCCTACGATGACTGCGGCAAGACAGGATATCCCTTTGCCTATGTGCTCGAAGCAGGGGAGTATCAGGTCTATGCGGGCACGGATGTCCGCAGTGCAAAATGCTGCGGCAGCTTTACAGTGGAAAATACGCGCTGTATAAAGCAGCTCTCGCAGGCTCTTGCGCCATATGAGAGCTTTGACAGACTGACAGAGCATAACGGCAGTGCGGCGTATGAAAAGGCAACGCTGCAGAAGATATCCGAATCTGTGAGAAGACAGGAGAATATGCCTGTTGTCCCCGAATATACCGGGGATAAGGGCTATAAATTCGCGGATATCGGCACCAAATGCACCATAGATGAATTTATCGCTCAGCTTTCCGATAAGGAATTGTGCGAGATCGCAAGGGGAGAGGGCTGCGGCAGTCCCAAGGTCACCGCCGGCACCACTTCCGCATTCGGCGGTGTCACCGAAACGTTGAACAAGCATTACCTGATACCGATAGGCTGTACTGCCGACGGGCCTGCCGGTCTTCGCTTTGACTGCGGTACACAGGCCTTTGCGCTGCCCATCGGCACTCTCATTTCGTCTACCTTCAATAAAAAGCTCATTTCCGAGCTGTTTGCGTTTACGGGCAGGGAGCTCGCGTTCAATAAGGTGGACTGCATTCTGGGACCCGGGATGAATATACACCGCTACCCGCTCAACGGCCGCAATTTTGAGTATTTTTCCGAGGATCCGTTCCTTACCGGTGAAATGGCTGCCGCAGAGCTTGCAGGGCTCCACAGCGAAGGTGTTACCGGAACTATCAAGCATTTCTCGTCAAATAATCAGGAAACAGGCAGACATACCGTTGATTCCGTGGTATCCGAAAGAGCGCTGCGTGAGATATATCTCAAGGGCTTTGAGATCGCTGTGTGCGAAGGCAAAGCCCGGTCGGTAATGACCACATACGGTAAGATAAACGGTCTCTATACCGCAGGCAATTATGATCTGTGTACTGCGATACTCCGCGGTGAATGGGGCTTTGACGGCTTTGTCATGACAGACTGGTGGGCGCAGATAAACCGCAGGGATCATGCAGAGGGCAGTCACGGCGATTTAGCGCAGATGGCATCCGCTCAGAATGATGTGTATATGGTAGTGGCAGATGCCCTTACAAATAAAGACAGTCTTGAGCAGGGACTGGCCGACGGTACGGTTACAAGAGCCGAGCTGCACCGCAATGCCCGCAATGTGCTTAAATTCCTCAGAGGCACACACGCATACAGCAGGATGGCGGGCACCGCTGATGAGATAACCGTTATAGGCAGAGAGGAACTCGATGACGGTGTATCCGGCGAGCTTCGCTATTTCAAGGTGGATACGGACAGTGAGATAGATATTTCATGGATAGACACATCCAATGGCAGCACACAGATATTCGTTATCGATGTGGCGCACCCGGGCAAATATAATATTACCGTGACCGCAGGCGTTGATTCGGGTGAGCTTGCACAGACAGCGGTTTCCATATTCAGCATGGGAACACATCAGTATACATTCACATACAGCGGCACAGGCGGAGAAACAGTGTCCCGCTCGGGTGAGATGTTCTGCTTT